>JBMFPJ010000104.1:0-6629 GCA_049969175.1 Anaerolineae bacterium
CAAACCCTGCTGCAGGTCATGCGGGACGTTATGTTTTCTGGCCTGCCAGTACACCAGGGGCACAGCGATCAGGCCGAGGAAGGCAAACCAGCGATGGATGAAGACCACGGTTTGTGGGGTTTCGATCAGGTTCTGCCAGTTGAATCCGTTTTCTCCGAAGATGCCGCGCGGAATCCACTGACCGAACATGAGCGGCCAGGTGTTAGAGACATGCCCGGCTTTGAGTCCGGCAACGAGACCGCCGTAGGAGATTTGGATCAGCAGGAGAAGCAGGGCGCCCGCCGCCAGTTTGGAGAGCGGCGACCAGGGGATGCGTTTCCCTGTTTGGGGGAAGCTGTAGCGATGATTGAGGGCAGTCCACAAGGCCAGGGCAAGCAAAGTCAATGCCAGGAGCAAATGAAGCGTCAGGCGAAAATGGCTGACCGCCGGGCGGTCTTCCAACCCACTGGCGACCATCAGCCAGCCCATCACCGCCTGGGCGATGAACAGGATGCCCATCCAAAAGTACACGCCGAATTCTTTCCAGGGAATGATGCGGCGGAAGAGGAAGTAAAAGGCAGGAATGGCGTAGATCAAGCCGGCGATTCGGGCGATGAGACGGTGAATCCATTCGATGTAAAAAATGTATTGGTATTCTTCCAGCGTCATATTGGAATTGACATAGATGAATTCGGGCGTTTGTTGATATTTGGCAAACTCTTCCTGCCAGGCGGCCTCCCCCATCGGCGGGACAACACCACTGATGGGATTCCATTCGACGATGGAAAGGCCCGAACGGGTCAGGCGAACAAAGCCGCCGAAGAGGACCAGAAAGGCTACAACAAAGGCAAAAAGAAAGAGCCAGGTCATGACTGCACGATTTTGCGAGGGACTGGGTTGCAATTCGGTTCGAGACATTTATCCTCCGAAAGTTGAGTGGCGCCATGATTATATCTCAGCGCGGCGAGATTTCAGCCTGGAGGCAAAACGGACAAGGGAAAATTTCCGCATTGTGATGATTGTGACTTTTATACAATACAAACATGACAAAATACACATTATTTACTACAAACTTACTCTTACAATGACAGTAATCGTTTACAATTTTAGTAATTGTTTAGAAAGGCAAAAGAATGATTCGCGTCAACCGTCAGACGGATTATGCCATCCGGGTTTTGCTCGCCCTGGCGCGCCACGGCGATACGGCACGCGCCTCCACCAAGGCAATTCAGCAGGAAATGCTCATCCCGCCCGCCCTGGCCGGCCGCATCGTAGCTGATCTGGCACGCGGCGGTTTTGTTTTTACCTACGCCGGCCGGGATGGCGGGATTCAGCTGGCACGTCCCGCCCATTTGATCACTCTGCTGCAAGTGGTGGAATTTTTCGAGGGGCCACTCCACTTCTCCGAATGTATTGATGGCAAGGTCATCTGCCCCTTTGAGATCGGGTGCCCGGTGCGGGTGCGCTGGGTTCGCCTGGATGGCATGGTGCGCCTGGCGTTGAACAAGATCACCTTTGCCGAGCTGGCCGCCGACGCCGGCGAACGGGATGAATTTGCAGTCAGCGAATCCCTTCACATTTCTGAAAAGGAGGATGCATAGCCCGATTGGCCCAAATTCTCGTCATCTCCTCAGTTTTTCCAACTCGTTGAGACCTTTCCAATTTCATCTATTTTTTCAACCGGAGGACGCACGATGGATTCGACAACCTTGCTCTTATCGCGGTGGCAGTTTGGCCTGACGACCATCTACCACTGGCTGTTCGTCCCGCTCACGCTGGGTTTGGGCTGGTTTGTGGCCTATATGCAAACGCGCTACTACCAGACGCGTGACGAGACCTATCACAAAATGGCAAAGTTTTGGGGCAAACTCTACCTGATTAACTTTGCCATTGGCGTAGTAACCGGCATCGTCCAGGAATTTCAATTTGGCATGAACTGGAGCGGATATAGCCGCTTCGTGGGCGACATTTTTGGTGCGCCACTGGCGATTGAGGCGTTGCTGGCCTTCTTCATGGAATCCACTTTCCTGGGGGTATGGATCTTCGGCGAGGGCCGCGTGCCGGAAAAAGTACACCTGGCTTCCATCTGGCTGGCCGCTCTCGGCTCCAACCTTTCGGCCATCTGGATCCTGATCGCCAACGGCTGGATGCAACATCCGGTCGGCTACACCATTAACCAGGTCACCGGGCGCGCTGAGATGACCGATTTCTTCGCAGTCATCGGCAACCCCAAAGCGTGGATTTTCGTCTGGCACACCCTGGCCGATGGCTTCGCCATGGCCTCTTTCCTCATCATGGGAATCAGCGCCTGGCATCTGCTGCGCAAACAGTATGTAGAGGTTTATAAACGCTCCTTCCAGATGGCCGCGCTCGTTGGTACCATTGCCAGCGTGCTGGTCTTCCTGGGAGGGCACACCATGGGCCAATACATGTACGAATCTCAGCCCATGAAATTCGCCGCCATCGAGGCCCATTGGGAGACCTCTGCCCCGGCCGATTTCTCCATCCTGACCATCGGCGACCTGAGCGGGAAGAAAGAAGTCTGGTCTATTCGCTTCCCGGCCGTGCTCAGTTTCCTGGCCTGCAACAACTTCTCTTGCGAAGTCAAGGGCGTGAACGAGTTACAAACCGAATACCAGGCCAAGTACGGCCCCGGCGATTACATCCCCCTGATGGTTGTCACCTACTGGACCTTCCGCATCATGATGACCATCGGCTTCATCATGATCGCCGTCGCCGCCTGGGCACTCTATGAGACGTTGCGCAAGCCCGATTTTGAAAACGCCAAATGGCTGAAATGGCTGCCCTTCTGGGCGATCTCCCTGCCGTATCTGGCCAACGTCTCGGGCTGGATCCTGACTGAAATGGGGCGCCAACCCTGGATTGTGTTTGGCCTGCTCAAGGTGCAGGATGCCGTTTCCCCGAATCTGACCCCGCTCGAGCTGTGGATCTCGCTCATCGGCTACACTGCGGTCTATGGTTCTCTGGCCGTGGTTATGTTCGGGTTGATGAAGAAATACGCCACCGCCGGGCCTGAACTGGCCATGCACGAATCGGTGGATGTCGCCCCGGCCCTCGTCGGCGCGGACGACTAACGGAGGCTCACCATGTCTTACGAAATGCTTCAAACGATCTGGTTCATTCTCATTGCCATCCTGTGGATTGGCTTCTTCTTCCTGGAAGGCTTCGACTTCGGCGTGGGCATGCTGTTGCCCTTCCTCGGCAAAAAGGATGAAGAGCGCCGCGCCATCATCAACACCATCGGGTCGGTGTGGGATGGCAATGAAGTCTGGCTGCTGACCGCCGGTGGCGCGACCTTTGCCGCCTTCCCACAATGGTATGCCACCATGTTCAGTGGCTTCTACCTGGCCCTGTTCCTGCTGCTGGTCGGCCTGATCCTGCGCGGTGTCTCGTTCGAGTATCGCTCCAAGAATCCCGACCCGCAGTGGCGCAACCGCTTCGATTGGATGATCTTCGTTGGCTCACTGCTGCCTTCCATCCTGCTCGGCACGGCCTTTGCCAACCTGTTACGCGGCGTGCCAATTGACAGCAGCATGACTTACACCGGCAACCTGTTCACCTTGCTCAACCCCTTTGGCCTGTTGGGTGGTCTGACCACTACGCTGGTCTTCCTGCTGCACGGCGCCAACTTCCTTAGCCTGAAATTGGATGGCGAATTGCGCGAACGGGCCCGCACCGCCGCCGGCAAAATTTGGGGTGTGGGCGTGGTGCTCTACATCTTGCTGGCCATCTTCACCTACATTGCCGGTTACTGGGCACGCGGTATCGTCAACCCTGGCATCGTGCCGATCACGGCTCTGGTGGCGCTGCTGGCCGCTGGTTACACCATTCACCAGAAGATGGAAGGCTGGTCGTTTGCCCTGGTGGCGCTGAACATTGTGCTCACCCAGGTCACCTTCTTCAGCATCATATTCCCCAATGTGATGATCTCCAGCCTGAACCCGGCCTGGAACCTGACCATCTACAACGCTTCGTCGTCACAATACACCCTGACGGTTATGTCCATCGTCGCCCTGATCTTCGTCCCCATCGTCCTGGCCTACCAGGGCTGGACGTATTACATGTTCCGCAAGCGTATCAGCACCGAGAAAAAATCACTGGTGTACTAACCCTCTCTCGCCCCCAGGAAATCCTGGGGGCGAGTTTTTTGTGCAAAAATACACAATAAAACCTTTTTGGATAAAAATAATCTAAATAAAAACTTTCGATCAAAGGAGGATCTGGTATGGCCAAAATTGTTGTGATCGGTGCCGGGTTTGCCGGGCAGACTGCTGCCCTCTATCTGGGAACGAAACTCGGCAAAAAACATGAAGTCACGGTAATTAGCAACCGTGACGTGTTCGGCTACGTTCCCTCGTGGGTGTGGGTGGGCGTTGGCCACATGAAGCCCGAAGACACGATCTTCAAGCTCAAACCCGTGTACGATCGGATTCATGTCAACTTTGTCCACGCCGCGGCCAAAGAGATACACCCCGACCCCGGCGATCAGTATGTGCTGGGCGAAGAAATTGGCACAGGCAAGCAGGTGCGTCTGGATTATGACTACCTGGTCATTGCTCCCGGTCCCTTGCTCAACTTTGCCGGTACGCCCGGCCTGGGACCGGACGGCGGATACACGCATTCGATTTGCTCCCTACCCCACGCGATCAAAACGCGTGATGCTTATCTGGCCCTTGTCGAACGCATGAAAAAGGGCGAAAAGGTCAAAATCGTCATCGGCACCGGTCACCCGCTGGCCACCTGTCAGGGAGCCGCCTTCGAATACATCAGCAACGTGCATAAAGACCTGGTCAAGCGCGGCCTGCGCGAGAAAGCCGACCTGCTCTGGCTCTCCAACGAACCTGCCCTGGGTGATTTTGGCGTCAACGGCGTTCAAATCAAACGCAACGGGCATGTGCTGAAGAGCGATGAATTTATCAAATCTGTTTTCAACGATGCCGGCATTCGCTACCAGGTGCAGACCGGCATCAAAAAGGTCGAAGAAGGCAAGATTTACTGGGAAAATTACGAGGGGGAAGAGGGCGTTACTGAATTTGATTTCGCCATGCTTATCCCACAGTTCAAGGGACAACCCTTTAAATACATTGGCAAAGACGGGTCAGATGTTTCTTCCAAACTGGTCAACCCGGCCGGCTTTGTACTGGTAGATGGCATCTACGGCCTGCCTTACCCTGAGCTTTCGCAAACTCCTGAAGCCTGGCCTGCCCGCTACCAGAATCCCAACTACCCGAACATCTTTGCCGCTGGCATCGCTTTTGCTCCTCCAGGCCCCATCTCCAGGCCGTTTACCAACAAAAACAATTTCACGATTGCCCCGGCACCGCCGCGGACGGGCATGGTCAGCGGAATGATCGGTCGCGTCGTCGCCATGAACATCGTGGACCTGGTCAACGGCAAAGAAATGTCTCATAGCGAACGCATGACCGAAATGGTCGCCGCCTGCATCGCCAGCATGGGTGATTCGCTTTGGGATGGGAGCGCCGTTTCCATCGTCATGCGTCCGGTCGTTCCGGATCGCAAAAAATATGCCAACGAATATGGTCGCGATCTCTTCATCTCTCACCTCGAAATGGGACTGGCCGGCGCCTGGATGAAGTTTATGCTCCACCACACCTTTATGTGGAAATTCAAGGCCCTGCCTGGCTGGACGTTAATCCCAGAATAAACCCGGAGAAAAAGATCATGAGCACTCAGGAATTTTCAAAGGCCGAAAAATTTTGGATGAATTTCAAACTCTATCAACTCTGGCGCTTCATCGTGCTGAACGTCAAAATCTACACTATCGCCGTGCAGAGCAAATTCCGCTAAACTTATCCTCTCAACGCATTGCGAAACCTGGTTTATCCCGCAGTGGGATAAACCAGGTTCCTCGCTGCCAGTGATTCATTTTCGTTTTACTGAAAATCTCTCGCGTATAATCAACCTATGCACCGCAAACTCCTTGCACTCGCCCGTCATTCTCGCCTTGCTCTGGTCATCACCATTCTGAGCGGATTTTTCGCCGGTCTATTCACCATCTGGCAGGCCTGGTTGCTGAGCGGAACTATCAACGACGTCTTTTTAGAGAAGCAGACCCTTCAGCAAGTTACCCCTTTTTTCATCGGCTTGCTGCTCACCATCGCAGCACGCAGCGCCCTCACCTGGCTCAACGAGGTCGCCGCCAACGCGATCGCGGTGCGCGTCAAAACGGATCTGCGCGAGCGTCTCTTCCAGCACATCCTGCGCCTGGGACCGGCCTATGCCCGCGGCCAGCGCAGCGGCGAATTGACCAGCATCGCCACTGAAAGCATCGAGGCCCTGGATGCCTATTTCAGCCAGTATCTACCCCAGCTGGTCATCACCGCGCTGCTGCCGATCAGCATTCTGCTCATCGTCTTTCCCAGCGATCCGCTTTCCGGCCTGGTGCTGTTCATCACTGGCCCGCTCATTCCCTTTTTCATGATTCTCATCGGCAAAGGAGCAGAGATCGTCACCAAACGCCAATATGATACCCTGCGCCTGCTCAGCGCCCATTTCCTCGACAGCTTGCAAGGCCTGACCACGCTCAAAATCTTCGGCCAATCCAAAGCCCATCTCAAAAGCATCGCCGCAGTCAGCGAGAAATTTCGCGATACCACCCTGAGCGTCTT
>JBMFPJ010000105.1:0-6596 GCA_049969175.1 Anaerolineae bacterium
ACGTCCCACCAGGCCACTGGCTTTGATTTCTGCAATGACCTCCTCGGGGGACATCTGACGCGCTTTTTGCAAGGCGGCATATTCGCCATATTTGGCCAGAGAAGTGGTGCCATTGCCGCAATTCGCCGTGAGGAATCGCTGCTGACCGTAAACGAGCGACCGTGGCCGGGTTAGACTTTCTCTCTCATCTTCTACCACCCACCCTGTCTCGTCCATTGTCCAGGACGCTGGCGCATGCTCACATAGCCCCAGGCAGGGACTGGCCTCAATGGTCAAAAGCCCATCTGGGGTCGTCTGACCCGTTTCCAGACCGTGTTGGCGGCAGAGATTGGCCAGTCGTTCGTCGGCACCGCGCAGCGCACAGGCCGGGTCGGTACAGATGCGGATGATCTTTCGCCCCACGGGATGGTCGTAGAAAAGGGAATAGAACTCGATCACCCCGTGTACTTCGGCCAGGGGCACCTGCAGGCTTTTGGCGATCAGACTGGCAGCCTCTTCTGTAATGTAACCAGAAAGTTTTTGGGCCGTGTGCAGGGCTGGCAATAACCCTGAGCGGCCCAACGAAAGATATGGTTCAATCGCGGCTTGAAGTGTGATTTCAATTTCGGACATGTTTACTCCACTATGAGAAGTATAGACCGAAATGGTCAGACTGACAAGTTATCCCCGTGCCAGCATTTCGTCTGTCACCTGATCCAATCGCAGGCTGATCACCTGGCTGGCTGAGTCGCGCCCCATGGTGATCCCGTAGATGACATCGGCGGCCTGCACCGTGTTGCGGTTGTGGGTGATGATGATGAATTGGGTGTCCTTGCTCAATTCCATGAGCAAATCACGGAAGCGTCCCACGTTGGCCTCGTCCAGCATGGCATCCACTTCGTCCATCACGCACACCGGCGTCGGAGAGACTTTGAGCAGGGCAAACACCAGGGCAATGGCCGTCAGGCTGCGTTCACCACCGGAGAGCAGCGCCAATCCCTGTTCACGGCGCCCAGGCAGGCGCGCTTCGATTTCGATGCCGGTCTCCACCAGGTTATCGGGGTCGGTCAAAGCCAGCCGCGCCGAGCCGCCACCGAACAGGCGCACAAAAATCTGACGAAATTCTCGATCCACGGCGTCGAACACGCGGGAAAATTCCTGCCGGGTTAATTCATCCAACTCGGCGATCACCTGTTTTAAATCGGCTTCGGCCTTGCGTAAATCTTCCACTTGAGCCTGCAAGAAGGAGTACCGCTCGCTTTCGCGCTCATATTCTTGACGAGCCTCGGGGTTGATCGGTCCCATACGGCGTAGTTGAGCCCGTTGTTGCGTCAATTGTTGTTCCAGGTCGGGGGCCAGCTCGGTCACCACTGGTAATTGCTCCACCATCCCGTCCAGCGGTAGCGGCACCGGGCCAGAGACTTCGGCAGCATACTCAAACATCACCAGCCCAAAATCATCCATGATCTTCTGGCGCAATGTCTCCAGCGCCTCCTGGCGGCGAGTTTGATCCAGTTGCACCTGCCCAAAGAGCCGTTCGACGCTAGAGAGAGCGCGTTGTGCCTGGGCTTCCGCTTCTTGCAAACGTGCATCTTCCTGCTCAGCGCTTTCCAGGTCTTTCTCGGCTGGCTCAATTTGGGCGCGCACTTCTTCGATTTGTGCCTGGAGCGACTTTTCGCGCTCATGCAGAGTGACTTTTTCACTTTCCAGCTGTTGCAGCGAAAGCGCAGTGTTCTCCAACCGTTGGGTCAGATCGGCCTGGCGTTTTTGCAGGGCGTTGAGCAGGCTGGTGCGTTCGTTGCGGGTGGTGCGGGCGCCATTCAGGCCTTGTTCCGCCACTGCCAGGCGCGTTGTCCAGTAAGCAACCTGTCCTTGCAGTTCATCCAGGGCCAGCTCGGCCAGGTTTGCCGAAAGTGCCCGCAATTGTGCATGAGTTTGGGAGGCCCTTTCCTGCGCTTCTGTTTGGGATTGAATCAATTTTTGGCGAAGGACGGCGGCTTCCTGCGCCTCGGCTTGGATCTGTTCCAATTGCTTTTTCTGCCACTCCAGCTGTCGCCGCGCCGACTCAGACTCCAGCCCAGCCTGCTGCTCTGCCTTTTGGGCTTCCTCTACCCCCTGGCGTTCGCGCCGTAGCTGCGCCTCGCTCTCGACCAGTGCCCGCTGGGCCGCGGCCAGCTCTTGGGAAAGATGTTCCACCTGGCGGTTGGCTTCCTCCAGGCGGACGCGTAGCGCGCTCAGGGCGGAGTCCAGCTCTCGTTTCTGGCGCGGCCGGCTCAGAGTTGAGGCTGAGGCGGTTTTTCCGGCGAGAATCATCCCGTCGCCGCGGAAGACTTCGCCGCGCAGGGTCACCAGGCGCGCTTGAGGGGGCAATTCCCGCAATAAGCGTTTGGCCGCGGCGCGGTCGCGGACGATGATGGTGTGCCCGAGGAGAACATCTATGGCGTGGCGTAATTCGGCTGGAACTTCCACCAGCCGGGCAGCCAGGCCCAACACGGCGGGGTCGTCAGGAGGAGAGAAAGGCATCTCGTTGCTCAGTGCCTCGAGCGGCAGCAAGGCGGCTCTCCCCGCTTCGTCGTCTTCCAACAATTGCAAGGCGGTTTCTACTTCGCCAGAATCGAGCAACACGGCATCCAGCCCATCGCCCAGGGCGGCGGTGATGGCCGTTTCCAGCTCGGCAGGGACTTCGATCGCCGAACTGAGCGCGCCGCGAGCACCCTTGAGCCGCGATTGGCGGGCGGCCTGGAGCAGGAAACGGGCGCCCTCGGCATAGCCTGCCAGTGATTGTTCGGCCTGTTCCAGCACTTCGCGTTGAGCCTGCAAGCGTGAAAACTCGGCCTGACGGGTGGCCCGCTCATCCAGGGCGGCGCGGCGCTCGGCCTCCAGGCGGGTGAGGGATTTTTTCTTTTCTTCTAGTGCGCTTTCGGCCTGGCGAAGGGCGGCTTCAGCCTGCTCGCGGCGTTGACGTGCCGCGCGGGCCTGTTCTTCGGCTTTGCGCGCCGTTGTTTCGGCGCTGACAATGACCTGTTGGAGGGTTTCTTGTTTTTGGGCTTGCGCGGCCAGACGTTCTTTAATTTCATCCAGGCGGGCCTGGGTTTGGGTGCGCTGTCGGTTGAGGGCATCCAGCTGGCTGCGCAGGGAGGAAAGTTGTTTTTCTAGGGCGGTGCGTTCGTTTTGCCGCTGTTGTAACGATTGCTGAGCAGCGCTCAGCTGGCTTTTGGCTTCTTCGTATTCTGCTTGGAGCTTTTCCACTTCCTGATTGGCTTCATTCAGGCGTTCGCCGGCTGCCTGAATTTCATCGGCGATGCGCTGCTGTTCAGCGAGCATGGTCTGCTGGCTGGCAAGCAGCGAGCGCTGACGCTCTTCCAGCACGGCCAGCTGGCGGCTGATCGCTTCGCGCTGGTGATGCAATTGTGCCGATTGCCGATGCCAGGCGTTGATCTCGCTGCGCAGGCTGCTCAGGCGATTGCGGAAGCTCAGGTAGGCAGCCTGAGCCTGCTGATAGGCCTCCCGCGCTTGCCGCAGGCGGGTTTCTTGTTGCCGCACGGTTTCGCGCATCTCAGCCAGGTCGCGTTGGGCACGATGCCAGTGGTAGCCATACCATTCGCGCAAAATTACTTTAAGATCGGCCTGGGCCTGGGCATATTCCTGAGCCCGTTTTGCCTGGCGCTCCAGGTGACGCAGGCGTGGCTCTAGCTCGGCCAGAATATCCAGCACCCGTTCCAGGTTGCGCTCGGTTGTTTCCAGACGTTTGAGGGCTTCTTCGCGGCGGGAGCGATACAACCCCACGCCAGCGGCCTCTTCGAAAAGACGTCGCCGCTCTTCGGCTTTGAGCGCCAGCGAGGCATCTACCAGGCCCTGGCCAAGGATGGTGTAGGTGCGTTCACTCAGCCCGGCTTGGGCCAGCATCTCGTTAATTTCCCGTAGGCGCACGTGTTGACCGTTGAGCAGGTATTCGTTGCGGCCATCGCGGTAGGCGCGACGCTCCAGCGCTACTTCAGAAAAATCTACCGGCAGCCAGTTTTCGCTGTTATCGAACAGAATGGTCGCCTGAGCCATACCGGCTCGCGGGCGATGCTCTGAACCGGCGAAGATCATGTCTTCGGTCTTTTTGCCGCGTAACAGGCTGTAAGATTGCTCTCCCAGCACCCAACGTAAGGCATCGGCGATGTTCGATTTGCCAGAGCCGTTCGGGCCGACGATGGCCGTGATGCCGCTGGCGAATTCGAAGAGGGTGCGCGAGGCGAAAGTTTTATATCCCTGGAGTTCAAGGGATTTCAGGCGTAAAGGCATAAATCAAGGGCTCCGTTAAGGCCTGCCTGGTGGCAGGGTGAATTTATTTCAGACCGAGGTTTTCCATGGCATTTTGGGCGGCGGCATGCTCCGCGGCCTGCTTGCTGGGGCCGCTTCCCCGTCCATAGACCTGACCACCGATTTCGACTTCCACCTCGAAGATTTTGGCATGGTCAGGACCATGTGCTGAGATGGTGTGGTAATGAGGGGTCCCCAATTTTTGCGATTGCGCCCATTCCTGGAACATACTTTTGGGGTCATACACTTCGTTCAAAATGCTATCGTAGGCTTCTTCGAATAGAGGATGGATGAAAGCTTCTACTGCGCTGATTCCGGCCTCCAGGTAGAGTGCGCCGATGATCGCCTCGAAAGCGGATCCCAGCAGACCGTCGCGGCCGCGTCCGCCCGAAGCAAATTCCCCCCGTCCCAGGCGCAGGGCGCGACTGATCTCCAGACGGCGGGCAAAAGCCGCCAGGCGATCATTACGCACCAGTGCCGAACGCATCTTGGTCAAATCGCCTTCGGGCATTTCGGGAAAACGGTGATAGACCCATGCCCCGGCGATAAAATCCAGCACGGCATCGCCCAGGAATTCGAGGCGTTCGTTATCTTCGAGTACTTCGGGGTGCTCGTTGACATAGGAGCGATGGGTAAGCGCACGCGTCAGCAAAGATAACCTGGTAAACGGCAAACCCAACCTGCGAGCCAGGTCTGCTGCGGGTTCGATCTCCCGCTCATCGAAATTGAGAGCCACAGCATCCTCCCCGGAACTCAGGGAGCGCCAGAAACCCACCTCTGGTGCTGTCTCTGGCGGCCCATCAGTTCCCCACAAAAAATAGCAGGTTCGATGGAATTTTCAGCGCGGCATTCATGCAGTCACCATCAGGCGAGATGAACGTCGCGCCAGATCAGAAAATCTCAGCGAACCAATTTGCAGCCCGATTGTAATGCGGATTGAGTGAATCGGCAAACATTTGAGTTGGAAGAGCAGCATTTCAAATCTGAATGCAAACCCAGCCCCGGCCGTACTTTTATGTTCGGGCGGTTCTTAGCAACACCCCCTGGCAGGCGCGGCCCGCCTTCCAACCAGATGAACGGTCACAAGCCCGTTCTTGGCAAGTCCGCTTTTGAAAATCCTGGCGGTTTTGCGTCTTTGCGTTAAAAACAAACCTTTTTGCAGCCGACTCAAACATGGACAGTGTGCTAAAATTCGGTGAAAAGAAAACCAGCGGAGGGATGAGACAATGGCAGATTCGATAACCCCCGAAACACGTTTTTTGCACGCCGTCGAAATGGGATTGGGCGCCTGGCAGTGGGGCGATCGACTGATATGGCAATATGGCCGTTCCTATTCAGATGAAGATTTGTGGGCGGCTTTTCAGGTGGCCTTGAATAGCGGGATTCGCTTTGTGGATACGGCAGAAGTTTATGGGAACGGCCGATCAGAGCGGTTGCTGGGACAATTCATCAAGCGTGCCGAACAACCTGTGTTGATTGCGACGAAGTTCTTTCCGCTGCCCTGGCGACTGCGGGCAAGGACCATCCCGGCTGCGTTGAGGCATAGCCTGGAACGTTTGCAAGTGGAGCAGGTAGATTTGTATCAGATTCACTGGCCTTCGCCACTCTTCAATCTTGATGCCATGATGGAGGGGCTGGCGATTTGCGTGGAGGAGGGGCTGGCGCGCACCGTAGGAGTTTCCAATTTCAATCAAAGCCAGATGTTGCGTGCGTATTCGGCGCTGGCCCGACGGAATATCCCCCTGGCGTCGAATCAGGTGCATTACAGCCTGCTCAATCGGACCGTGGAGAAAAATGGCTTGCTGGCACGATGCAAGGAGTTGGGTGTGCGCTTGATTGCCTATTCCCCGCTAGAAAAGGGACTGTTGAGTGGCAAATACTCTGAAAACACTCCGCCGCCCGGCCCGCGCGGGCAACAGTATGCCGCCATGCTCAAAAGATTGCCGCCACTGTTGAAGGAAATGACGAAGATTGGCCAGGATCATGGGGGCAAAACCAATGCCCAGGTGGCTTTGAACTGGCTGATTTGCAAAGGGGCGTTGCCTATCCCGGGTGCAAAAAACGCGGCGCAGGCCGAACAAAATGCGGGGGCGCTGGGCTGGCGGCTGAATGAGGAAGAAGTTGCGCGCCTGGATGAACTCAGCGATCAGGTGCTGAAGAGGGAATAAATTCCGCTGTTACTTTTCCCCTCCCCCGTTCATAGGACAGGCACCTGCTCCCGTCAGGGGGTTCTGGCCTGTCCCATGCTGCCGTGGATTGGAAATCCACGGCTCAGGTCATGGAAGTCCGCTGGAAGCGGACTTGCCCAT
>JBMFPJ010000106.1:0-6533 GCA_049969175.1 Anaerolineae bacterium
CCCCGACGCCCAGCGCACAATTTCTGCTCAGCCTTCATTGGCTTTTGCCCTATTGAAAAAGCCCTAGATGGTGACAATCGGTTTGGCGGGTGGCAGCCCAAAGGTCTGGTGGTGATGCGCTTGTAGTTGGGTTAGATTCAGGGTGGACATTTTACAAGTATACCAAGCAATCTACGCCATGAAAGGTAAGCGTGTCGCTCTTGTCAACGTCTGAAAGGCGGGCTATCATCTACAAAATTTGTCTGATTGAGGAGGTTTTTATGGAACTGGCTATCATTGGTTTAGGAAAGATGGGATTGAATATGGCTGTTCGACTGGTGCGCGGTGGTCATCGAGTCATTGGGTTTGCGCGCAGCGCCGCGACCGTGGCTGAGGCTGAAAAGCAGGGGATCATCGGTGCTCATTCGCTCCAAGAAGTGGTGAGTTTGCTTTCCCGGCCGCGGCGAGTGTGGTTGATGGTGCCTGCGGGTCAACCCACCGAAGAGACCTTACAAGAACTGGCCGATCTGCTGGAGGCGGGTGATGTGATTGTGGATGGCGGTAATTCCAATTATAAGGATACGCTGCGCCGTGCCGAATTTCTGGCCAGCCGCGGAATCGATTTTTTGGATTGTGGCACCAGTGGCGGGATTTGGGGCCGGAGCGAAGGCTACAGCCTGATGATCGGCGGCAGGCCGGAGGTCGCCGAAGCGATGCGCCCGATTTTTGAGACTCTGGCACCGGCAGCGGATCGGGGCTGGGGCCGGGTGGGTCCGCATGGGGCCGGGCATTTTGTCAAAATGGTGCACAATGGCATTGAGTATGGCATGATGCAGGCACTGGCGGAGGGGTTCAACATCATGAAGGCCAAAGAAGAGTTTGTCTTGGACCTGGCACAGATTGCGGAAATCTGGCGCTTTGGCTCGGTGGTGCGCTCCTGGTTGCTGGATCTGACCGCCCGCGCTTTGCAAGATGATCCAACTCTCGCCGATATTGAGCCGTGGGTGGCCGATTCGGGGGAGGGACGCTGGACGGTGACTGAGGCCATGGAGCAGGATGTACCTGCTCCAGTCATTACCCTGGCTTTACAAATGCGCTTTGTCAGCCGCGACCGGGAAAATTATGCTGCCCGTTTGCTGGCCGCCATGCGTAATCAGTTTGGTGGCCATGCGGTGCGTAAGGCGGAGGGAGGAAAATGATGAACCATTTGCCCATTACCCTGGTCATTTTTGGCGCTTCGGGTGATCTCACCCAGCGCAAGTTGATTCCCTCGTTGTTCAATTTGTGGCGCAAGGGACGGTTACCCCGTCCGTTTCAAATTGTAGGCTTCGGGAATACACCTTTCAGCGATGAGGCCTTTCGTCAGCATCTTTTAGATGGCGCCAGGCAATTTGCCAATTTTCAATTCAGCGAGACCGAATGGGCAGAATTTGCACCTGCCCTGCATTATCAACAAGGTCGTTATACCGACCTGGCAGATTTCAAAAAACTGGCAGCGTTTCTCACCCAGCTGGAGGGGGGGGAAGCCAACCGTTTGTTTTATATGGCCATTCCCCCCAGTTTGTTCCCCAACATCATTGACCTGCTTGGCCTGACCGGCATGATTCAGCAATACAACGGCTGGCGGCGGGTGGTCGTGGAAAAGCCTTTTGGCACTGATCTGGATTCGGCCCGCCATCTCAACCAGCAGGTTCACCGGGTGCTGAAAGAAGAACAGATTTATCGCATTGACCACTATCTTGGCAAGGAAACGGTTCAAAACATCCTGGTGATGCGTTTTGCCAACACGATCTTTGAGCCAGTGTGGAACCGCAACTACATTGACCATGTCCAGATCACAGTGGCTGAACAGGTGGGTGTGGAGCATCGCGCCGGTTTTTACGATAGTGTGGGGGTGCTGCGCGATATGTTCCAGAATCACCTGTTACAACTGGTCTCGCTGGTTGCTATGGAGCCGCCGGCCTCCTTCCAGGCGGACGCGCTGCGCAATGAAAAGGTCAAAGTGTTGAGTTCGCTACAACCGATACAGGGCGAAAAGGTGAGCGAAAACCTGGTGCTGGGGCAATATCTCGGCTATCGGCAGGAGCCGGGCGTTCGTCCGGGTTCCAATACGCCTACCTTTGCTGCCCTGCGCCTGCGCATCAACAACTGGCGCTGGCAAGGTGTGCCGTTTTATCTCCGCTCCGGTAAAAAACTGGCTGCCAAGCACAGCCAGATCATCATCCGCTTCAAAGAGCCACCACTGGCCATGTTCAACATGCGCCCAGATGCGAAAATGACCCCCAACATGTTGGTGCTTTACCTGCAACCCGATGAAGGCATTCATCTCCGCTTCGAGGCCAAAGTGCCGGATACAGTGGCCGAAACGCGCTCAGTGGATATGGAATTTCACTATGCTGAAGCCTTTGGCCCTACTGCCATCCCTGAGGCCTATGAACGTCTGTTGTTGGATGCGCTGCAGGGTGATGCTTCGCTTTTCACGCGCGCCGATGAGGTAGAAGCTGCCTGGAATTTCATTGACCCTCTGCTGAAAGAATGGGAAAGCAAACAGGTGCCGCCCCTCGCTTTTTATGAGCCGGCTACCTGGGGGCCAGCTGAGGCCGATGTGCTGCTTCAACGGGATGGTCGCTATTGGATGCAGAGCGACGCCCAGGCACTGCTGGAATAAAAACCGCCTGCAGAACCGGGCACGGAAGTCGGTTGTTGAAAGGGATGAAGAAACAGCCAGCCTGCCTTTCGTGGGATAGTTTTTCCAGGCTGTCAAAAAGACAGGCCAGAACTCCCTGACGGGGGCAGGTGCCTGTCCGACGTTTGGCTGTTGCTAATACCTTCCACGTTGCAACATCACTTCTGGATGGGGGAGATCATCTTCTCGCGCCGGGAACACCTGCACTGCGCACGCCTTGAATTCTGGGATTTTCGCCTGGGGGTCGAGAGCGTCGTTGGTCAACAAATTGGCGGCGGCCTCGGCAAAATGGAAGGGGATGAAGACCACGCCCACGGTGGTTTTCTCTGTCACCGAAGCGCGTAGCACCACCTCCCCGCGTCGGCTGCGGACTTTGACCGGGTCGCCGTTGCGAATGCCGTGAATCTCGGCGTCGGCGGGATGGATCTCCACGCGGGCTTCGGGGTAGGCGTCATCCAGCGCCGAGTGACGGGTCAAGGTGCCGCCATGCCAGTGTTCCAGCACCCGGCCAGTAGTCAGGATGAACGGATATTTGTCGTCGGGTTCCTCGCGTACGGGCACGTAATCCAGCGGGATGAATTTGCCTCGTCCGCGCGGGAAAGAATCGATGAATAGAGTGGGTGTGCCGGGGTGATCCAGAGTCGGCACAGGATATTGCAATCCGATTTTTTCGATACGTTCATAGGTAATCCCAGCATAGTCGGTGTTGACGGAGGCCATTTCGCGCAGCACCTCTTCGGGGTTGGAGTAATCCCATTTGGCGGTAGCCGGCCGGCCCAGTCGGGCTTCGATGCGCTTTGCCAGATCGCAGATGATTTGCCAGTCGGGGCGTGACATTCCCCGGGGCGGATGGGCAGCTCGTACGCGTTGAACGCGCCGGTCGGTGTTGGTGAATGTGCCATCTTTCTCAGCAAAAGGTGTGGCTGGCAAGAAGACATCAGCATAGGCGCCGCTCTCGTTGATGAAGATGTCCTGGGCGACGAGAAATTCGAGTTGTTCGATGTGGTGGCGCGTCTCGTTGAGATTGGGTTCAGTCATCATCGGGTTTTCGCCCATGATGTAGAGGGCGCGCACTCCGCCAGGATGAGCATGGCTGAGGATTTCGGTAGTGGTCAGGCCCAGCTTACGGCTCAGACCGCCGGGTTCAATGTTCCAGGCCTGTTCCCATTTGCGGGCATTTTCCTCGCTGTCCACGCGCATATAGCCAGGGTAGTGGAAGGGCATGGCACCCATATCGCTGGCGCCTTGCACGTTGTTTTGTCCGCGCAGGGGGTTCAAGCCGGTGCCCTCGCGCCCGATGTGACCGGTGAGCAGCGCCAGATGCACCAGTGCCAGCGCCGAAGCCGTGCCATGTGAAAGTTGCGAAATGCCCATGCCCCAATAGATGGCTGCGTTTTTGGCTGTTGCATAAAGTCGCGCCGCCTTGCGGATGTCCTCCGCAGGGACCCCTGAAATTTCTTCGGCGTATGCGGGGGTGAACTTTTCAAGCGACTCGACAAATTCTTCAAATCCCTCTGTTCTGCGATGGACAAAATCCCAATTGACCAGATTTTCCTTGACGATTACGTGAGCCATGGCTGAGAACACAGGTACGTTTGTCCCTGGCTTGAGGGGGAGCCACAGCGTGGCGAAATCCACCAGTTCAATGCGGCGCGGATCCACCACAATCATCTTCGCACCGCGCTTCATCACTGCTTCTTTCATTTGCAGGGCGATGATTGGATGATTCTCACTGGTGTTTGAGCCTGTGACGATGAAAACATCATTCAGCATCACCTGCGCTGCGGTGTTGCTCATGGCGGAAGTGCCCAGGGATTGTTGCAATGCCACTACCGAGCCAGCGTGGCACAGACGGGTGCAATGGTCCACATTGTTGGTGCGGAACAGGGCGCGGTACATTTTTTGCAGTAAATAGTTGTCTTCGTTGGTCGCTTTGGCGCAGCAATACACGGCCATTGCGTCTGAGCCATTGCGCTGATAAATACGGACGAGATGGTCGGCCACGATGTTCAACGCCGTGTTCCAGTCGGTTTCGATCCAGTCCCAGGGGGTTGGTGGCTGGTCCCTGGCAATGAGAGATTGATTACCGAGTTCGGGCGCGTCTTTGCGGCTTCGCCACGGATCACTGTTTACGGATAACGGCGCAGTTTCTGAAGAGGAAGCGCTGGTTTCCAGCAAGTATCTCCTCACCATCGGTTTGGTAATGCGCTTCGGATGATAGATGAAATCATACCCAAAGCGCCCTTTCACGCACAAATTGCCATGATTGACGGGAGAATCAAAAGGCGAAGTGACCTTGTAGATAAAATCATCTTTGACGTGTAATTCCAGTGTACATCCTACGCCACAGTAGGGGCAGGTAGTCGTCACAATTCGATCGGGTTTAATCATAGGGACTCCAGATTCGTGAGACGCGCTTTGCCAGGAGACGTTATGAGCGATTTGTCTTTCGCTTCTTTCCGGTGCTCAAGACAGAAATTTCCTGTGGACTCATTCCTTGCTCCAGCAGATACTCGCGCTTTGGCTTTAAGGCTCCAGTAGGGCAGACGCCCACACATTGGCCGCACAAAACACAGGTCGTTTCAGGGATGGGGCGGTCGAAAAATGTGCCGATTTGCGTTTCATAGCCGCGGCCACTGAAGTTGATGGCATAGGTATATTGTGCGTCATCGGCGCAGACCTGCACGCAACGCCAACACAGCAAGCACTTCGTGTAATCACGAACATACATCGGATTGTCGTCTTTGAGGTCGGCGGTGCGTCGCTGGGCTTCTGGAAAGCGATCCGCTGCGGCGCCGTATTCTGACATTAGATCCAGGATTTCGGCGGCTTCGGAGAGATCCAGCGTTGCCGCCAGCATCTCCAAAATCGTTTTCCGTGCCCGATCCACGCGTTCGCTGTGGGTGCGGACCTGCATCCCCGCCGCGGCTTTGACGATGCACGCCGGCTGAAGGAGCCGTTGCCCCTCTATCTCTACCACGCACATGCGGCACAGTCCATTGGCTGTAGTTGCCTCATGGTAGCAAATCGTGGGGATGTTCATCCCGTTTTGGCGGGCAGCCTCCAACAAAGTACTGCCTTCCTCCACGGATATTTCTTTGCCATCCATCGTCAATGTGATTTCCATAAACTCTTCGCTCCTATGCCATGAACATTTCTGGCCACAATTGGATCGCTGAGAGCACTGCGCTGGCTGCTGTTTGTCCCAGACCACACAGTGACGCATCTGTCATCGTCCAGCCGACATCTTGCAGGCGTTCCAGGTCGCCTGGCAACAGGCGCCCTTCGGCCAGGCGCTCCAGAATTTCTTTCTGGCGTTGAGTGCCCATCTGGCAGGGATAGCATTTGCCGCAGCTCTCGTGAGCGAAGAAGCGCCCCAACCGTCTCAGCACATCGCGCAGATCGCGACTTTGGTTGAAGATCATGACCACGCCCGAACCGAGCGGAAGTCCCGCGGCCCGCAAATCCTCGAAAGTCAGCTTCACGTCTAAGTGCTGCGCGGTGGCGAACGCTCCTGCTGCACCCCCGAACAACACTGCTTTCAAATGGGCAGGGCCATTTTCTTGGACTACTCCGCCGGCCATTTCCAGCAATTGACGTAAAGTGATTCCAAAAGGAACTTCATAAAGTCCTGGCCTGGCGACATCGCCTGAAACGCAAAACAATTTTGGCCCCGGCGATTTTTCCGTGCCGATCTGACGGTAGGCTGCCGCCCCCTGGGAGATGATCAGCGGCACGTTGCATAAGGTCTCCACGTTGTTGATGACGGTTGGTTTGCCGAACAGACCATGAGTCGTGGGGAAAGGTGGCTTGATGCGTGGGAAGCCGCGTTTGCCCTCAATCGACTCGAAGAGCGCCGTTTCCTCGC
>JBMFPJ010000107.1:0-6496 GCA_049969175.1 Anaerolineae bacterium
TAGGCCGAGGCGAAGATGGAGAACATGAAAGCCCAGGCGCCTACGGAAAGCACGGCTCCGCCAGAGAGCGCCAGGCCGCTGGTGCAGCCGCGTGCCATGCGGGCGCCGTATCCCATGATCGCCCCGCCGATGAAGGCCATGAGCCAGCGCTGACGGGTGGAAATGTTCGGGCCTTTGTTGGTCTCGATTTTGAGGCGACCATTTTGCCAGCCACCGAAAAAACCGCCAAAGAGCGCACCAATGACCACCATCACCACCCAGTCGTCGAGCGGGTTTTTGTCTCCACCTGCCATTTTGAGCAGGTAGGGATTGGTATCTACGTGGTGAGGCGCAATCAGGTCTTCAATGGCGACGATGAAGCGGTTAAGGCCACCAGAGGCACCCAATCCATTGCCGGTGAGGAAGAAAGCAGCAAAGAGTACCAGGCCGAGCAGGAATCCACCCCAAAAGGGATGGATGTAGGGCTTTTCAGGGCGCTGGAAAATGGCTTTCCAGTCAAATTTTTTCTTGAGAGGTTGATTTGCAACGGTCATATTCAATTCTCCTGTCTCCGTTACGGTACAAATTATGCCTGCTCCTCGTGCACTTCCACTTCTTCCCAGCCGGTAATCATGGCGCGGATGGCTTCCAGCGGGGTGGCACCAGTCGTGGTCAGATACACATGACCGACAATGAACGCGGCGAAGAGCCAGGCAATCAGGCTGTGAATGGGCGCCAGCACAGGCAGACCACCCAGCAGGTTGGCCAGGGATGGCACTTTTTGTACGGCCCACATCAGGATACCCGTCAGTCCTTGCAGAGGCAAAAGAACATTGAGCAGACCGAAGTAAGTCAGCTGCTGCAAGGGGTTGAATTTTTGATCGCGGCGCTTGGCAAAGGGATGAGGTTCTCCCTTGAAAATGCCGCTGATGTAATATTTGGCCTGTTCAATCGCATCATCAATGAAGCCGCGCGGACGCGGAATGTATTGGCGAATCTCACCGTTGGTCAGGTGCCAGAACAGGGAGAGGGCGGCATTGAGCGCCAGCAACGCTGCCAGTGTGTTGTGGATCAGCACTACATGGCGGAAGGAAAAGATACCGAAGATGTCGGGCCGATGAATGATCAGACCGGTGAACAGGAGCAGGACGATGACGGCCATTTGCAGCCAGTGCCAGAAGCGCTCATAGGCATCATACATATATACCTGCCGTGTCTCGGTACGCGCTTTCGGGCGGCGCAACGAGGAAATGTAGCGCAGCGTGCCATGGCCCAGAACGCCTAGCAGTGTACCGACGAAGAACAATGCGCCGAGTAAATCCAGCCAGCCCAGGCGGTTGTGGCCAAAGACGTAGAGATGCCGCTTGCTGTTATCTGGCTGATAGGTCAATGAACCATCGCTGTTGAGGGTCAGATTGCCGTCATAAGTGACATTGGTCTCGCTAGCGAAGGTCGGCATGACACCACCCGGCAAGTAGGCCGAAAGCGTCATCGGAGCGGTGATGCGCGAATCGGCATTGTGGCAGGTGCGGCAATCACTGATTGTGGCTTTGCCAGCGACAACATTGTGATTGATGTTGAAGGGCATAACCTGGCCTTCAATGTGCGGGTTTTGCAAACCGAGGGCTTCCAGCTTGCCGCGCACAAAGGCAACCTTGTTATCATTGTCCAGGCGTAATTCGCTTTCGCTCAGTTTTCCGTCGCCATTGGCATCAAAGACCTGAACGACATCGGGGGCGTAGCGGCCATTTTGCAGGTATACCTGCTGCAGGTCCAGGATGCGAACCGGACGGGGATTGCCGCTGGGATCATCATAAACCCAGTACCAGGCGCTGATCAGGTTGTAGGTGGTCAGCGAGGTGTGACCGTCCACGTTGGTGCGTTGCAACAGGATGGGTTGGAAGCCGGTAATCAGGCTTTCGATGCTATTGGGGTCGCCCTGAACGCCGCGGTATTGTGCCAGAGGCTGGCCATCGGGTGTAATTACCGTCCAATCGTATGCCTGAATGGCCGGGGCAACCATCTTGGGGATGTGGCAGGTTTCGCAATCCAAAACGGCCATGTGACGATCCCAATATGGCAGCCAGGCGCTGTGTGCCTTTTCGGCGTTATGACAGGAATCGCAGCGGCGCATGGTGCCCTTGAGTGCAGGATCAACATTGAATTGGGCGCTTTGCCCACGAGCAAAGTTGTGATCGGGGCGTTTCAGATATTCGCCAATTTCCAAACGGCGCGGGTCATAAACCAGATGAGGTGGGTTGCTTTGCGCCAGTCGTTGAGCCTGGGCAGGGTTATTCAGGGAGTAGTGACAATCGGTGCATTTCAGGGCGCGTTCGGCGTGAATGTCGAAGGCGTAGTTCATGTCACTTTTGCCCTGAATGTTCATGCCGGAAAGGGAAATTTTTTGCGGTGAGATGAGCTGCCCGGTTGTGGCGGTCTGATAATTTTGTAGCGAGACGCCGGTGTAAGTCAGGGGCATTTCGATATTGGTATGTACTGCGCCGTGACAGGCGGCGCAGTTGGCATTGGTGGGGTCCTGGATTTTGATGAAATCGGCTTTGAGTTTGCCGCTTTCGTCGAAAGCATCTGGGTTATACGTCCAGGAGTCGCCTGATTTGCTGACCAGGCCCAGGGACTGAAGTGTAGCGGTATTGGCCCAGCCAAAGTTGCCAGCGTGGATTTCGCCTGAGCGGGCTTTCAGGTCAGGTTGTTCCAGATGGCAGAGGAAACAGTTGAGTTCCATCACGCCGGATTTTTGCCAGTCCCAAGCGAGGGGTTTCCCGCTTTGGGGGTCAAGAATGCTGGTTTCGGGATTAGTGGCGCTTGGCGTCAGGCTGGTCAGAGGACGACCGTCGCGACTGGTGGTGGCGGGGCCTCCACCGGGGACGCGTTCGCCGAAGCGCATCAACCATTCGGGCGTGGTCAGGTCGATGCGACTATCGCCACTTTGGCTGAGGTAGCGGTATGTCAGCGGATTCCATTTGCCAAAGTCGCCCGTACTGGCATCCCAGCTGCCATCTTTTGCCTGATAGGTGGAGAGGCCTAAATCGGCATGGAAGTTGTGGCTGACGATGAAAGCCGTATCGTGGCATTGGCCACAGGTTTGCATGGTGGAAAGCGGCCGTCCGCTTTCCAGGACATTGACGCCCTGATCATCGAGCAAAGCAAAGGTGGGATGCAGCGGTGAAGCCTGCGCAGGAAGAGCGGCGGGTTGCCGCGCCCAAACCAGGCGGGCAGTCACGCCAGCGATCAGCAAGCCGAGGGTCAAAATGAGCAGGGAACGGTGATTGCGGAAGAAAGGTTTCATAGGTCTTGTCCGTGAAGAGATTCAATGATGTCTGCTTAGGTTAGGGCAGTTTACGTCCGCCCCATTCCATGGGGTCGCCAGGATATCCGAGTGCCTGCCAATCCAGGCGGCCGTTCTCGCTATGGCAATCAGCGCACTGCAAGGCATTTTCGGCAGGCTGTACCAGATGAGTAGAGGGCCAGAACATCCAGGTTTCGGCAAATCCGTAGTGGCCGCTGTATTTCAATCCCATGCGTTGTTCAGCCAGACGGAAAGCCTGATCCCAGTTGAAGTTTGTCCAATAGCCATCAGAGCCGGCGGTGATGGGCGCCAGCAAATAGTTGTACACAGTATCGTAGGGCTGAATGGCTTTGTGAATCTTGAAGGGGAAAATTTTAGCGTTCGGATCGTGAATGTTCCCCGCCGGTTTGTTGATGTATGTGGGCTGAGTGGGATCGATCTTATCGCCGAGAATGTAGCGATATTCCAGGTTGCCATTGAACCACAGATAAACCGGCTTGACGTTAGTTTCGTATTGGAATGACCCTTTGATCTTCAGGTAAGTGAAATGGTCATCGCCGCGATCCTGGCCAGAAGTGCTCCAATCCCAGGTGATTTTGGTGGGGTCTTTGGTGGCGATATAAGGGATGTGGCAGGTCTGGCAGGCAACCGTATCCGTGTGCTCGTTCAGGCGTTGATCGGTATGCGGAGCAGCATCGTGGCATTGTGTGCAGGAGACCTGTTCAGCGGGATTGACAATGTAGTTATCTGCGACTAGCCGACCTTTGATTTGATGGTGTTCGGTCACATGGCAGTCGGTGCATTGCATGTTGTTTCCACCCATGTGAACATCCATATCGGGGGAGGGGAAGAGCAATTGCTGCGAGAGATCCCCATGTTTGACATTGTTGCCGCCGCCGCCATTGAAGTGACAGCTGCCGCAGTTCTTACGCGTGGGGGATGAGACCGAGCGAGCCGCTGCCAGTAAGTCAACACCATCTGCCGGGTTGCCGTAGGAGCCTTTGGCATATCCCGATTGCGCGTGGCAAACCAGGCAATCTACGTTTTCTTCTTTGGTGAAGTCATAGGCTTGCTGGAAGTTATCTGTTTCTTTCCAGCCATAGCCAGCATGGCAGGACATGCATGATTTTTGATTGCCCGCCGCGCTGATACAGAAGTTGTTGATTTGATTGAATTTGCCGATGGTCACCGGTTCGTTACGCCATGGAACGTTGAAAGGCTGCGACTGCCAGGTCCAATGGCTGGTGGCCATTACTTCTTTTGCTGCGTTCGGATGACAGGTCAGACAGGTACGGGTCACGTCTTGCGGCGTTTCGAAGGGGCCTTTGATAATATCCGCATGGGATACATGCGTTGGGTGAACAGGGAGGCCGGCACGCGGGTCTTTTTTGGCCTGCGCTGCGGCGCTATCTGAGGTAAAAAGCAAAATGGGCACCACAATAATCAACAGGATGCCAATCAAACCGAAGATCCAGTAGGCTTTGAGGTTTTTCATACATTCTCCTGAAAGGTGATTATGTGCGATAGATAACCGCACATTATTCCGAGAATTCGTCCACCAGGCTGGCGTGATGACGCAAGCGGTCGCGCATGATGTTGCGTAACAGATCAAGCGCCTGGATGAGTCGAGGGTCTACCAATTCATAGGTGACTATTGTTCCCTGTCGCCTGGCTCGAACTACCCCCCGGTCACGCAAAATTTTGAGATGCCGCGAAACGGTGGGCTGATTCGCGCCCAATATAACGGTCAGCTCGGTGACGTTATGCGGACTTTCGCTCAGTGCATATAAAATCAACAGGCGCGTTGGATCTGAAAGAGCAGCACAAAAGTTCGCCTCCAGTTGAGAAATTTCCTGTTGAAGTGTTGCTGAAATTACAGTCATCGTGTGCTCTTATATGTGTATAAACGCATATTTACATCTGTATCTTACCATTGTGAAAAAAAAGTTCAATAGTGCGAACTATCATAATTGTTTTGGTGTTTTGTCATAAAAAGTTGACGCGGAAAGCCATAGCGTGTGGGGGAAACTGCCGCCAGCGCGAAGAACAGCGCTTCGCCTCCGTGCGCGGGACGACGATTCTTGAAGCGCTATCCACATTCGTCATTCGTCATTGGTCATCGATAGGGGAGTTGACAATGGCAGTTTTTGGCGGTAAGATAATAATGATTTTGATAAGTATCATTATCATAAACATAAGGAACCCACATGGAAACACCCCCAACTGGCAAAACCCTCGCCGAAGCCATCCAGGGTTACCTGGAGACGGTGCGCAGCGCTCGCAGCGAAAACACCGCCCGCGCTTACGAAAACGCCCTCAACGCCTTTCTGAGCGTCTTGAAAGAACAGCGGATCGAAGCAAATGCCCCGATCGCACAACTCACAGAAGACGGCATGACCTGGCTGCTGGTCTACCTGAAAGTCTTCTCCTCTGCCACCGAGCGGCTCTACACGCAGGCCGTCAAGGGTTTCTATGCCTACCTGGCCGCTGAGCGCCTGGCAGACGTGAATCTGCCCCGCCTGGAGCAACTTATCCGTCAGCGCGCCCGGCGCACGGGTCCGCGCCTGCCCCAATTCCCCCGTGACGAAATCGAGACCTTGCTTGAATTTGTGAATAATTTCACAAATAACTTGTCAGACAACCCGAATGAACGCTTACGCGCCTTAAGGGACCGCGCCTTCTTGTTGACGCTGGCGGATACCGGCTTGCGCGTCCACGAGGCGTGCGCCCTGCGCCGCGGCGACATTGATTGGAACGAGGGCCGCGCCGTGATCATCGGCAAGGGCGATAAGCAGGCCGTCGTGCGCTTCTCGACCCGCAGCCTGCGCGCTTTGCAGGACTATCTGACCGCCCGCGCTGCCCTCGACGGCGCTTCGGGGCGTCCGCTGGCCTCCCTGCCTCTCTTTGCCCGGCACGACAAGGGCGCCGGGAAGAAGGTCAAGCCGATGACGACCACTACCGGGCGCAACCTCGTCAGTGAGCGCGTCCGTGAGGCGCTGGGCGAGGCGGCCGTCGGGCGCATCACGCCGCACTCGTTCCGGCACTACTTCGTCACCACGGTGCTGCGCGCCAGCGGGAATCTCAAACTGGCGCAAGCCCTGGCGCGGCATGCCAACATCCAGGTCACCCAGCGCTACGTCCATTTGAGCGACGACGAACTCGATCGCGGGTATCACGAGATTTTCGAGAAACCGCAAGGCTGAAGATGCG
>JBMFPJ010000108.1:0-6472 GCA_049969175.1 Anaerolineae bacterium
ACTTTCCACCCTGCATGGCTTGCCTGCCCCGGCGAAATCCATCCCCTTCAATCCTGATCTTCAGTAGCAAGCAACACCTAAATTTAGAATTGCTGTCCTGGTTCTCTTATTTTTGTTAAAACGCTTTGTTGCAAACACCTGGCGGTGTCACGGCTTCGGCGGCCTTTTTGGCCGCCGAAGCCGTCCCCCGGATGTGCGCGGAGATGGCTTCGCCGCCTGAAAATCTATTCCAACCGCGACGATTCCGTGGACAACTCAATGAGTTGTCCCACGCCTCCGCCAGACTTTCCCCTCCCGCGTCCGAGAAACGAAAGTTGCGCCACATGGGTTAGCAAACGGGGAAGCCTCCTGACGGGGGGCAGGTGGGCAGGGGAGACCATCTCTACGCCTATGTGGTGAATTTTTGCAGAGAAATCAGGCGATCGAATTTCTCATTTCAAAACTGTATAGTAATTTCATTACAGTACTGATAGGGGAGGAACGATTTTGCCTCAGATTCGTTAAACTGGATATGAAAGGAGGCCCTATGTTTATCATAGCGCTGATCATCACCATCCTGCTCGTGGCTCTGGCGGGCGCCAATCTGCTCATCGAAAACATTGGTCCCGACGAGCTGAGCAACATGGGTATCGAGAAGAAATGATCGCAGATACCCCTCTTTCACCTTAGCCCGGCGCACAGCGGAAAAGCGGCGTCGGGCTTTTTGTTGAGAATCTTCACCTACCGAATGGTCGGTAGATTTTTGTTTTTTTGCGATATAATAAGCACAAAATATCCTTTATGCTCCTCCCCACCCCTTTGGCGAGGTCAACCATGGATTTTTCCCTCTCCCCCGCCCAGCAAATGGCACAAAAAATGGTGCGCGATTTCGCCCAAAAAGAAATCGCCCCCATCATCAAAGAATATGACCGAAAACAGGAACCGCTGCCAATCACCCTTTCCCGCATGGGCGAACTGGGCATCCTCGGCCTGCCGTTCCCCATCCGCTATGGGGGACAGGGAATGGATTACATCACCTGGGGACTGGCCTGCGAAGAACTGGAGGCGGTAGATACCCACCTGCGCGTGGTCATGTCCGTCCACACCGGTTTATGCGCCATGAGCATTTTTCAATGGGGCACAGAAGAACAAAAACAAACTTTCCTCCTTCCCCTGGCAAAAGGCGAAAAAATCGGTTGTGGCGCTTTTACCGAGCCCGGCATGGGTTCTGACGTAGCCGCGATTCGCACCAGTGCCAAACGCTCCGGTGATGTTTACATCCTCAACGGTGAAAAAATGTGGATTTCCCTCGCCTCCAAAGCCGACCTGGCGCTGGTGACCGCGCGCACCAACCCCGAGGCACGAAAGCCATCAGAAGGCCTCTCTACCTTCATCGTGGACCTGCGCAGCCCCGGCATCCAGCGCGGAGACATTCACGGGAAACTGGGCGTGCGCGCGGGTTCCACGGGTTGGATTTCCTTTACCGATGTCCGCGTGCCGGTGGTCAACCGCCTGGGCGAAGAAGGAGAGGGATTCAAAATCACTATGTCGGCCTTCGACCACGGACGTTACACCGTGGCCTCTGGCGCTACAGGCCTCATCCGCGCCAGCCTGGAAGCCAGCGTCAAATACGCCAAAACCCGCACCACCTTTGGCAAACCCATCGCCGAACATCAACTGATTCAAGAAAAAATCGCCCGCATGAGCCAGGATTACGAAATCGCTCGGTTGCTCTACTCCCAGGTCGGCTGGCTGAAAAACATGGGCAAACGCTGCACTCGCGAGACCTCCATTGCCAAAAAATTCGCCACCGAGGCCTCCTTCAACGCCGCCAATGATGCCATCCAGATTCATGGCGCCTACGGTTACAGCGACGAATACGACGTAGAACGCTACCTGCGCAACGCCCGCGGCGCCATAATTTACGAAGGCAGTTCCGAAATTCAAACCCTCATTCAGGCGGGCTACGCCCTCGGTCAACGTACCGACCGCCCCCTCCGTTGTGAGCTGCCCGCCTATGATGAAGCCTTCTGGCAGGAAAGCTGACGCCCATCCGCTGTCAGATACGCCAAACACCTTAGCGACGTTCCATCAAAAATACTTGCTCGACCTCTCGCATTCCAAATTTTTGCTCGCACGAAGGAGGAACCTTGAAAATCATTGCCTGTATCAAACAAGTGCCCGACTCAGAAGCCAAAGTCAAAGCCGAAAACGGGCAAATTACCTGGGGGGATGCGCCACTGGTCATCAACCCTTTCGACGAATACGCCGTCGAAGGCGCGCTGCAACAGAAAGAAGCCCAGGGTGGAACCGTCACCGCGTTGTGCATTGGACCAGAAACCGCCAAAGAAGCGCTCAAACACGCTCTGGCCATGGGCGCCGATGAAGCCATCCTGGTCTCTGACCCAGCGCTCAACGACCTGGATTCACAGGCAGCAGCACGCGTACTGGCAGCAGCCATCCAGAAAATCGGCGGTGCCGACCTGGTGATCTTTGGCCGCCAAACCCTCGATAATGGTACCGGTCTCTCCGCGGCTCAAACCGCCCGCCTGTTGGGGTGGCCCATGCTTGGGCTGGCCGGCCAGATCAAAGTCCAGGAAGGAAGCGTGCAGGTAGCCCGCGTCATCGAAGAAGGGCGTCAAATCGTCAGCGCCAAACTGCCCGCCGTGATCAGCGTCGTCCAGAGCATTGGCGAGCCGCGCTACCCCTCGTTCATGGGCATCCGCCGCGCCTCCAAAGCCGAAATCCCCGTCTGGTCGCTGGCCGACCTGGGCCTGAGCGCCCCGACAGCCGTCGTCCGCCGCGTGGAGCTCTTCAACCCGCCTAGCCGCGAAGTCACCTGCGAGATCATCACCGGCGAAACCCCCGAACAAATTGCCGAAACCCTGGCAGATAAAATCCTGGCGGAGAAAGTACTATGAAAACCTTCGTTTACATTGACCACTTCAAAGGGGAAGTCCAGCCCGCCTCCTGGGAAGCCCTGGGCGTGGGCAAATCACTGGGTTCGGCCAGCGCGGTAATCTTCGGGAATGGCCTGGAAAACCTGGCTCAAACCGCCTTTGAATTTGGGGCAGACGAAGTGCTCTTGGCCGATGACCCTGCCCTGGCCGATTACCGCGCCGAGGCCTATGCCGCCACCCTGGCCACCCTCGCTTCTTCGCGGACCCCGGACCTGATTCTGTTCCCGACGACCTCCCGCACCCGCGAGCTGGCCGCCATGGCTGCCATTGACCTGAACAGCGGTGTCATCCCTGATATCATCGCCCTGGAGCAAAACGGCGAGACCCTTCTCGCCACTCGCCCAATTTACGAGGGCAAAGTGCTGGAAAAAGTAACCTGCACCAGCAAACCTGCTCTGCTGACTCTGCGGGCGCGAGCCTTCCCCCGCCCCAGCCGTCAGCCCGGGCAAACCGGCACGTTGACCAAAGTGGAGGCCAGGACGGAAGCGCCCAGCACGGTGGAAGGCTATGAAATCGCCGAATACGTGGTGAATTTGAGCGATGCCAGTGTCATCGTTTCCGGTGGCCGCGGTGTCTCTAACAACCCCGCTCTCACCCCCCCCGCCGGCATGGATGAAAAGGAAGCCGAAATCTGGCGCGCTCAGCAGGGCTTTGCGCTGATCGGCGAGCTGGCCAGTGTGCTGGGAGGTGCAGTGGGCGCTTCTCGCGCCGCCGTGGATGCGGGGTACATCCCCTACTCCCACCAGGTCGGGCAGACGGGCAAGGTCGTCACTCCCGATCTGTACATCGCTTGCGGTATTTCAGGCGCCATTCAACACTACGTGGGCATGCGCAATGCAAAGCTGATCGTCGCCATCAATAAAGACCCCGAAGCGCCTATCTTCCAACAAGCCCATTATGGGGTAGTGGGTGACCTGTTCCAGATCGTCCCCGCCCTGACTCAGGCATTCAAGAAGCGTCTGGGAAAGTAAATTCAAACGTCATTAACAAACAGGACAGGCCTTGTGTGGCACTGTCCTGTTTGTTTTTGGCATCCCGTTCTTATGCAAACATACGAATGAGACAGGTTGGGCGGAAAAACAGCCTAGACCGTTTCGCATGTGGCCTCACTTTTGGCCATCAACACACTGAGCGGGTTACCCCACCCAGTGTTTCTCGCCTTAATCATCTCCACCGCCCTCACCATCGCCACCGGGGGTGCCTTTATGGCACGCCGTACAGGTGGCCTGATAGACCGTGGAGGGATGGCAGGTGCGACAGGAAGCACCACCATGATGGATGCCTGAGCCGCCTTCATTAGCAATGCCCGGGTGGGGGCCAGAGAATTTGGCCGGGCGCCAGGCCGAGGTCTGATGGCAGGCGGCACAATTGGTGCCAAATGCGCCGCGATGGAATTGCGGATCGCCATGGCAAGCAGCGCAATTCGGTGAAAGGCCGCTGAATTGCCCATTGGCATGGCAACGTTCACAGGCCAGGCCAGCGTGTGCTCCAGTCAGCGGGAAACGAGAGCGATTATGATCGAAGGTCACATTTTCCCAGCTGGATGGATTGTGGCAGGCCTCGCATTGCGTGCCAAACTTGCCGTTGTGATGATCGTCCTGACGATGGCAGGAGAAACAATCCATCGGCGTGCCTTTGAACACCCCATTGACATGGCACCGTTCACAGGCCACGCTGACATGCTTGCCCTCCAGTTTGAACGCCGCCAGGTTATGGTCAAATTTGGCGGGTTTCCAACCCTGAACGTTGTGGCACACCGCACAATCACGCCCAAAACGTCCCTGATGCGGCTCATCTTTCTGGTGACATCCCACACAATCGGTCGGCGCAGATTTGAAATCGGCCACGGTGCGAGCGTTTGTATGGCACTGGGCACAATCCACCTGCGTATGTTTGCCCTCCAGGCGGAAAGCAAACCCGGCATGACTGAAATTCTTACCAAAGCGATCCACACCATCATGGCAGGCCAGGCAATCCGTCCCATAATTGATGGCATGTGCCTGGGCAAAGACGGGATCATTCTGCTGATGACAGTTCTGACACGTCGCCGGATCAAAAGAAGCCAGGTCGCCTCCATGGCAATCGGCGCAAACAAACGGTTCATTCTGGACTTTGAACTGGTGGCCGTTTAACGAAAATCCCAACTGCTCATGCGGGAAACTGTTCCCCTGCACGAGGGTGAGCGCTGCCTGTGGCCCTTTATGTTCCGGATGACACTTCCGGCACTCCAATTTGGGATTATTCTGATACATCACCCCGTGGAGGCTGGTCATGTCTTGCATCTGGCGAGCGATCTCAGCGTGGCAGAGCACACAACGATCCGCCATCGTCGCCGCTTCCCACGGCGCGGTGTGACAGGCCTCGCACTTCCCCCCGATCTCGGCATGCGAAGTCACCCCGCCGAGCATCTGTCCCGGCTGAGCGTTAAGCGGACCGGGGTTGAACAGCACCCCACCACGTGCAAAAGCCACCCCTGTGATGACTGCCAGAGTGAGCAACAAGGTAATCAGGCCGGTTCCCGTCAAACAACCCAGACGATTGTTTTGCATACCCCACCCCTTATTTCAAAAAAGTGGCGTAATACAACGCCGCCCCAATATGAACAAAAGCCGAGGCAAATAAACCCATGCCAATCGGGATATGAATCAGATGCCACAACGCCATCAACTGGCGAGCCCGCCGCAGCGCCGCTTCAGGGACGGCCCCTTCAATGATCGTCCCATCCAGAGTGCGGGGCACGCGGGTATAAATATAACGACCAATAAAGCCACTGATGACAATGATCACCGTAAAGAGCGTTGTTGCACCGGCCAGACCATTAAACTTCCAGGAAGAATGCAATAACACCATGTAAGGCCCGACCAGGCCGGTGAAAATGTGAAATTGCAGCCAATCCGACATCCTTCCCCAACGAGCCGAGCGTGACCGCTTCCGCAGGCTGTAGAGCGTCTCGGTCATCAGCATCAAGATAAAGCCGAAAATGCCCAGGGTATGTCCAAAGAAACTGCTTGCGCCAGGGATTTGACGCGTAAAAAGAACTACTACGCCATAAATGACCGTGAGAAAAATCGCTGCCAGAGCCGCATACCAGAGTTCTTTGCCGCGCAACATAGGGTCTCCAATGAAAAGGGATTCAAGAAGTTATCGGTCGGAAAACCAGGCGGGTCAGGGTAGATCGGGGGCTGCTGGTCAACCCGCTCCAAAAATCAACCAGCAGATCCGCCAGAGGAGCATTGGGGGTAAGCAAAGCCGAACGGATGGGGGTGATGTCCACCTCGGCAGCGATCATCCGCTGCAAAGGCCAGGAAAGAGTCTGATCGCCCATGATCACCGCGCCGAGCAAGGCACGCGACCCAACGATGAGTCGCAGGCGATTCACTTCAAAACCATTTTGAGCGATGATGGCATCGGGCAACTCGCGCCAGGTCTCGCTATCGCCGCGCACGATGCCCACCGTATCGGCATCACGTCCCTGCCCCACGCCGCCGATGATGGTGGTGGAAATTCCAGCCAGGCGAGTGACGTTGAAAGCA
>JBMFPJ010000109.1:0-6469 GCA_049969175.1 Anaerolineae bacterium
TCAGGGATTCATCCCAGAGAATGACCGGTATGGAGGTTTGTGAGCGCAATACCTCGGCGAAACGCGCCGCCCGCCGACCGGCCTCATTGGGTTGACCATCCTCGGCGAAGGACTGACCAACGACGATCAGGCCAACTTCGTGCTCGGCAGCCAGGGCAGCCACCTGAGCAGCATCGGCCAGCCGCGAGACGTGGCGAATTACACCCAGCGGGCGGGCCAGAGTAGCCGTTGGATCGCTAATCGCCAGGCCGATACGTTTTTCCCCGTGATCAACCGCCAGGATTCTCATCACTGCACCTGCACTTCCACGCGGAAGGGAATAAGCGGCAGCCACGGCCACCAGGAGGGCATGAGGCGAATTTCAGCAGGGCGGCGAAAGGGAAACGCCGCAGCGAGTTGCGCTTGAGCCACCTGAAGCGAACGGCCGCGCATCTGATTGAGCACCTGAGTCAAATCTGGCTGGCGCAGCAGCAGGCGTTTAGCTTCAATGCGCCAGCGGGTGACGCCCTGTGCATCGGTCACGGGATCACCAAGCGGGCGGAAGGAAAGAGTATTGGGCCGGGCCAGAAAACCAGCCGGACGGGCAGCATCCAGCGAGGCCGTAAGCAAAGGCAGCAAGTCTTGCGCCAGAATCACCTGGGCGACACACTCCAGGCGTAGGGTGAGGCTGAGCACGGCTGCCGGCTGGTCGGAAGCAGGTACGAAAGTCTCTTCCAACACCTGAGAAACCCGCAGCGTGGCAGGCAAAAACAAATCCTCTTCTCCTAAGGTAGCCTGCATCTTCTCTGCGGCCTGTTGAAGCAAGCGGCGGGTAAGCATCTCGCGCAGCTTCTGGCGATCAGCCTGGGTAGGGCCTTTGGCCTGTCGCTCCAGGCCACCGGCAGTTGGCTCCAGATTGGAGACGGCAGCGGAAAGTCCCAACGGACCTTCAATGGCCTGAATAGCACCAGCATCCACGTTCCCGCTGGCGCCAGGCACCAACGCCTGGATAGGCACCTCCACGATTTGCCCCACTCCAGCCGGCAGCGTAGCCGCATGCAGGGTAGCAAAGCGCACCACTGGCTGGTTCAGCGTTGTCACCACCGTGCCAGCAGGGAGGAAGACCTCGTTTTGCGTCAGGTTGCGGAAGCGAGCCACCCCGCGTGCCTGGGCCTGGGGGATGGTGATCTGACCGCTGACGGGCAGGGTCTGCGTGCCACTGACGATGATGGTACGCGCCCGGCTGGGCACGCTCCCGTTCAGCAGGGAGGATTCGAGCGATTCGCCTGCCAGGATCGGGAGGACAACCGATTGCACCTGCTCTTCCGGGTACACCACCAGCGCAGCGCGCGGGACGAAGAGGGCGGCTACCGTTAAAACGGCCAATACCCCCACCCCAAAGGCGATCAGACGCGCCAGTGGCGAGGCACGTCGGCCTCCCGCTTGCAAACGCGCCTCCTGCAAACGCTGACGCAGATCGCGCCGAGGAGGCCGCTGGGGGGGGCGAAAACGCCGGGTGCGGCGTGCCGGCCAACGATCCCGTTGCGCTGCGGCTGCCGAAGCGAAGACCGGAATGCCCAGCGCCAGGGCTTCGCGGCGCACCCCTCGTTGCCGGGTGACCAGTCCCAGCTGAGCGCCGAGGGATTCGGCATGGCGTTGCAGCACCTTCAAATCCAGCGGGCGCAGCGAAATTTTCTCGTAGCGCGGCCAGATGAGCAAAATGCGCGGCGTTTTAGCCCACGAAAGACGATCGCGCAAAGAGATCAGGTCATCGTGTGATTCGATGGTGATGATTTGGGTTTTCATGCCATATTCCGTTCACCAGCGCCACGCCGGTGGCGTGAGCAAGCGCTCCTTCCACGCAGCCTGACCAGTGAGGGTGAAGACCAGCGAGCGCAGGGCGATAAGGGTAAACACAAACAGGCTGAGGGGATACAAAATGGCCCAATAGACCGGAAACCCAAAACGCTTGTAGGCAATGCCCCATAAGAGCAGGGCCTCGCCAGTGGCCAGCACGGCCAGGGAGTGCGGGAAAAATTCCAAAGGCATGTGCATAGCGCGGGCAAAGACGACCAAAGGCGGCAAGAGAAAGGCTATCGCCACCCACAGCCAGGCGATCAGATAAAACAAAATATGGTAATCAAAGACGGCAAACACATTTTTGGTAAAGCCCTCGACGGCATCCCAAAAACCATGATACATGCGGCAGGTCACGTGATGGGTGGCATCCATCAAACGCCAGCGAAAGCCATTTTGGATAATCAACCGCCCCAAAGCAACATCATCCACCACATTTTGCCGCACGGCGCGGTAACCACCAATGGCTTCCAGCGCGGTGCGGCGGAAGAGCATAAACTGCCCCACGCTCACCGAGAGCGCCGACCAGCGCAATTTTTGCACCAGGGCCAGCGGCAGGAACGAAACAATGCTAAAAGCAATGACCGGCACGATCAGCCGTTCGCCCCAGGTGAGAGTCTCCTCATGGGGAAAAGCCGTGACCAGGTCAGCGTCCTCGGCCAAAAGCGCCGCCACACTGTGACACAAAGTATTGGGCGCATGGCGGGTATCGGCATCGGTCAGCAGAAGCAATTCACCGCTGGCGGCCTCCACCAGTTGTTGACAGGCCCAATGTTTGCCCAGCCAGCCCGGCGGCAGCGGAGCGCCCGATAAAACGCGCAGATGCTCAAATTCTCGGGCGAGGCGAGCCAGGATGAGAGGCGTCCTATCGGTTGAATGGTCGTTGAGCACAATCACTTCAAAATCAGGATAATCTTGCTGTAAAAGGGAGCGAACGCAGGCCTCAATGTTAGCGGCTTCGTTGCGCGCTGGAATCAACACTGAAAGACGCGGCCAATGCTCCGGCTGGGGGTACTGATCAAAACGGCGCAGGTAGAAGAAATTCATCACCGCCGTGAGCAAGGCCAGGCCGAGAAATACCACGATGATTTGAGGTTGATGCGACCAGTAAACGCTCACACCTGCTCCCGCGAAAGAAGGTAATTTACCCAACTACGCCAGCGCAGCGGACGGCCCAAGTCGCGCCGATGGGTCCAAAAGAGCAAAAGGGTATTGAGTATGGCGAAAGTGAACAACCACTTGTCATTACTGAGGAAAGCAAAGGCAAGGAGAGCAAACAGGCCCGACAAAGCCGCGTAAGCGTGTTCGACCTGTAAAGCCAACACCAGCAGCGTGAAGGAAGCATAAATGGGGAAGACCACCCAGCCAATCAATGCCAACCAGACCCCGCCAGAAGCCCCCAGGGCTTTGCCACCGCGCCAGCCGAGGAAGGGTTGCGTGGCATGTCCCAGGATGGGCGCCAGGCACACGGGCAACAGCTCCCAGCCGAAAAGTCCACTCTGGCGCGCCAGAAACACGGGGAAAAAGCCCTTGAAAATCTCCAACACGACCGCCAGCAGCCCTACTTGCCAGCCGCCAGCCTTCCAAGCATTGGTCCCCCCGGGGTTGCCATCTCCCACCTGGCGAATATCCGCACGCGCCAGTGCCTTCCCCACCAGGTAGGCAAAAGGAATGCCCCCAACCAGGTAGCCAAACAGGGTCCACAGCAAAATTGCCATCATCGTTCCTCCTTTGTCTGAGATAACCCCAAGTCACGGGCGAGGAGGCAGTTGCAAAACAGACGAGAACAATTCTTTATTGCAGAGAAGCCACTTTGGAGGCGATGACGTTGCCGACCCGTTCCAGCATTTCGGGAACCCGGCCAGCCTCAGGCAGACTGCCCTGGGCCAGGTTAGGACGGCCGCCTCCTTTGCCACCCATGCCAAGAATGAGATCGGCCGCCTTGAGACCTTTTTTGACCAGGTCATCGGTCAGAACGGCAATGACCATGGTGCCGGTGGCCAGCACCGCCGCGCCGCTTTGCGGATACTTCTGGCGGAATTTGTCGGCCAGCATTCGCAGGGTATCAACATCCACGTTGGGGATTTCAGCCGTGAGCACGTGGATTCCCGCGACATTTTGCGTTTTTTCCAGATGGCCATTGAAGGCAGAAAGCGCCAGCTGACCGCGCAAAGCCGCCAGTTCTTTGCGCAGGGAGGCTACTTCGGCTTGCAAGTCTTCCACCTTTTGGGGAACTTCATCTGGTGAAGATTTCAACGTGGCTGCTGCTTGCTTGAGAATCTTGAAGCGACGGGCAATCAGGGCATAAGCGCCGCGCCCGGTCACCGCCTCGATGCGGCGAATGCCGGCAGCTGCCGAACTTTCGCTGACGATGATGAACGCGCCCACATCCGAGGTGCGCTCCAGGTGGGTACCGCCACACAATTCATACGAAAATTTGGGCAGGTGTTCCATGACTGCAGTAGGATGAACCGCCATCTCTTCGGGGAAAAGATCGTGATTCGCCGGTGCGATGGTGATGGTGCGCACCGTTTCGCCGTACTTCTCGCCGAAAAGCGCCATCGCCCCTTCGGCAATCGCATCTTCGCGGGACTTCAGGCGGGGCAGCACGTCCATATCGGCGGCAACCGCATCGTTGACGATTTTCTCGACGCGCTCTAGCTGTTCGGCGGTCAACGCCTGGGGGTAGGTAAAGTCAAAGCGCAGGCGATCGGGAGCCACCAGCGAGCCGGCCTGACGAGCCTGTTCACCCAGCACCTGGCGCAGGGCGGCATGGAGCAAATGGGTGGCGGTGTGATTGCGCATGATGTCATGCCGACGTACCATGTCCACTTCAGCCAGACATTTATCGCCAACCTTGGGGGTGCCAGAGATCACCTCGCCCACGTGGACGATCACTCCAGCAGAGGGCTTGCGCATATCGGTCACTTCGATTTCCCAGGCGTCCGCGCCGCTATTCAACGAGCGAATCGTACCTGTATCGCTGACCTGACCACCGGATTCGAGGTAGAAGCCGGTCTTGGGCAGGATGACTTCGACGATATCGCCAAAGGAAGCCGAGGAGACGACCTGGCCATTGACCACCAGGGCGAGCACTTCACCTATGACCCGCGGGCTGGTGTAGGGGTCGTACTCCACCCCATGTTCGCCCAGTTTCTTTTTCTTCTGAAGGTCTTTCAAAATGCCGGCGAAGAATTCGGCGTCTTCTCCGCCCAGCGGCCCCATGGCTTTGCCGCCACCGGAGGCCAGGCGATGTTCTTCCATGGCGGTGCGGAAACCGGATTCGTCAATATCCAGCTCTTGCTCGCGGGCAATATCGCGTGAGATTTCAAAGGGCATGCCGTCGGTGGCGTAGAGATCAAAGGCTTTGCGCCCATCCAGGACGGTCTGATTAGCGGAACGAGCCTCATCGAGGAGATTCTGTAATTTGGCGGTAGCCCGCTCAATGGTCCGCGCGAAGCGGACTTCCTCGCGGGTGAGGTTATCCAGGATGATGGAGCGGTTCTTTTCCAGTTCGGTGTAGAAGTCGCCATAGGTGGCAATCACCGCTTCGGCAACCTGCGCCAGGAAAGGTTCTTCCAGGCCCAGTTTGGAGCCAAAACGAGCCGCGCGGCGGATGATCATGCGGCATACGTAGTTGCGACCGGTATTGCCCGGCACGACTCCATCGGCGATCAGGAAGGCAGCCGCGCGGGTGTGATCAGCGATCACGCGGTAGGGGGTGAAGTTGGCGTACATTTCCGCTTCGCTGTGGCCAGTGAGGGAGCGCAAGGTTTCGAGCGAGCGGGCGAAGAGGTCGGTTTTGTAGTTGGAGTCGACGTCTTGCAAGACAGAAACGATGCGCTCAAAGCCCATGCCGGTATCCACGTGCCTGGCCGGGAGAGGTTCGAGGGTATCAGCATCCAGGCGGTTATATTGCATGAAGACCAGATTCCACAGTTCAAGGAAGCGTTTGCATTCGCCATTGACGCGGCAGACGTGACCGGGAACGTCTTTCATGTCGCAGTATTTTTCGCCGCGATCGTAGTGGATTTCGGAGCAGGGACCACAGGGGCCGGTTTCGGCCATTTCCCAAAAGTTGTCTTTTCGCCCGAAATAGAGCACGTGATCGGGCTGGAAGCCGGGCTGGGCGCGCCAGTATTCGGCGGCTTCTTCATCGGCGGGGATGTTCTTTTCACCTTCGAAACAGGTCGCCCATAAACGGTTTTTGTCTAATCCCCAGACTTCAGTGAGTAGTTGCCAAGCCCAGGCGATGGCTTCTTTTTTGTAGTAATCGCCAAACGACCAGTTGCCGAGCATTTCGAAGAAAGTGTGATGGGTATCATCGCGGCCAACGTCTTCCAGGTCATTGTGCTTACCGGCCACGCGCATGCATTTTTGGGAGTTGGTAGCACGTGTGTAGGGGCGCTTGTCGGTGCCGAGGAAGACATCCTTGAATTGCACCATGCCCGAATTGGTGAAGAGCAGGGTGGCATCGCCGCCTGGCACAAGGGATGAGGAGGGGACGAAGGTGTGTCCGTTCTTGACGAAGAAGTCAATGAAAGTTTGGCGAATTTCAGCGCCAGTGAATTTTTTGGTCATGCGCACTCCAGTCTATAAGTGATAGCGTGCTGAATTATACCAAGAGGTCAGG
>JBMFPJ010000110.1:0-3088 GCA_049969175.1 Anaerolineae bacterium
GAGGAAAGTCTGTGGAGGCCGCGCCGGCGCGGGGTCCGGGCGGTGAGGCGCTTGTTGTCAGAGTTACTTATTTCAGTATTGACTGAAATCACTGAATTCGCTATGATGTTTTTGAAGAGTCTTTATGAAAAATACGGATCCTCCCACTAGTAACGAAAAATTTACTCTGCCGACGCCTGAAGCGGCGAAGTTCATCGAGAGCATGGGCATTTATTTTGAGAATGAGGGCGTATCGCGCATTGGTGGTCGCATCCTTGGGCTGTTGCTCATTGCGCATAAGCCACTCTCCGGCGAAGAAATTGCCGAAATCCTCAGCAGCGAAGATGAGGATATGATTTTGATTGGCAATGGCCTGGCCAAGGCCATGGCGGTGCAGGTAGGCGATCGCATCACCCTGGTGGGAAGCGATGTGCACAAGCAAAATCGGCGGCGGACAATGACTGTGGTGGGCATCTATGATATTGGCTTGCCGACCAACGAAAAGCGTACCGTGTATATTTCCCTGGGCGAAGCGCAAAGTCTGGTTGGCTTGCCAGGGCAGGCTACGGAAGTGCAGATCACTCTGAAGAACGTGGGGAGAGAGGCCGACGTAGTCGCGGCCATGGCGCCGGCGCGGGAAGTGCTGGTGCAGGTGGGGGAGCAGGTGCAGGCAGGGCAGACGTTGAGGGTATTGAATACGCCAGTGCAAATTGAAGTGCCGTAAGAATGTCGCCCACGTGTTGCACATTTACCTCGTCTTCGTTGCTCTCCTTGTGGTCTGGCGAGGCTTACGCTATGCCTTCGGTGGGGGAGGGCGAAGGAACGCGTTGAAGCCCTTTCCTTTGCCAGGATCTCCGTGACTCATCTCGAACTCATAGAATATTAAGTTTTCTTTGTGGCGATTGAATTACAATTAGTAACGACACTTTGCAGTAGCTTGTTCTTCACCGAAATTTTGCTGAGAGGTTGTCTATTTTCTGAAAAGAAAGGAATTCCCCCGTGTTTGATTTTGGTGCTCCTGAATTTCTGATCATTTTGCTCATCGTCGTCCTGTTGTTTGGCCCGGGGCGTATTGCCAAAATTGCGGGTGAACTGGGCTCAGGCATTCGCGCCTTCCGCGAAGGCCTGCAAGGTGGAGAAAAGGAGAAGGGACAGGAACAACCCGAAAGCCGTTGAACCCTGCCCCCCGTTTTTTGGGATCAGTTCTGTCCACGACAAAAACTGAGCGATCGTGACTTCCTTCAACTTCTCGTCTCGCCGTTCTCCTGTCTATGGGCGAAAGGGCATGGTTGCCACCTCTCAACCCCTGGCGACCGCTGCCGGGTTGGAACTGCTGTCCAAAGGTGGGAATGCTGCTGATGCGGCCGTCGCTGCCGCGGCTGCGCTCAACGTCACGGAGCCGACCTCTACTGGTATCGGCGGTGACTTGTTTGCCCTGTACTTCGATGCCCACACCCGTCAAGTGACCGCCCTCAACGGTTCTGGCCGTGCGCCGGCCGCGCTTTCGCTGGAAAGACTACAACGCGAAGGCATCCGCGAACTCCCCCCTTTTCATCCCTACACGGTCACCGTGCCGGGCGCCTGTGCTGGCTGGTTTGACCTGATTGCCCGCCACGGCTCGCGCCCGATGAGCGAAATCCTGGCGCCGGCCATTCGCCTGGCTGAAGAGGGCTTCCCCGTTGCCCCAATCACCGCCTATTTCTGGCAACGCGGCGCCGAACGTCAACTCAAATCGGCTCCCAACGGTCATGAGCTGACCCTGAACGGTCGTGGCCCCCATGCCGGCGAGATCTTCCGCAACCCGGGCCTGGCGCGCACCTTCCGCCGTATCGCCGAAGAGGGCCGGCAGGCCTTCTATGAAGGCGAAATCGCCCATGCCATTGTGCAGGTCGTTCAACAAGCCGGCGGATGTCTGAGCGAAGAAGACCTGGCCTCCCACACCTCCACCTGGGAGGACCCCATCTCGGTTACCTATCGTGGACTGCGCGTGTACGAATGTCCGCCCAATGGGCAGGGATTGACCGCTCTACTGGCTTTGAATCTGCTCGAAGGGTTTGATCTCCCCTCCCTCGCCTCGCTCTCGACGCCGCGGCTGCATCTCGTTATCGAGGCCTTGCGCCTCGCTTTTGCCGATGCGCGCTGGTACGTAGCCGACCCGGCCTTTAGCGAAATTCCCCTCGATGCACTCCTCTCGAAAGAATATGCTGCCACGCGCCGCAACCTGATCAACCCCCAACGCGCCATGTTGGACCCCAAACGTGGTACGCCGGTTGTCTCCTCTGGCACGGTGTATCTCAGCGTAGTGGATCAATGGGGAAATGCCTGCTCGTTGATCAACAGCAACTACATGGGGTTTGGTACTGGAATCGTACCCAAAGGTTGGGGCTTTACCCTGCAAAATCGCGGCCACAACTTTCGTCTCGATCCATCTCACCCCAATGCCCTTGCTCCGCGCAAACGTCCCTATCACACCATCATCCCGGCGATGGTCACTCGCCCAGGGGAAGAAGGAGAAAGCCTTTTTGCCTCCTATGGAGTGATGGGGGGCTTTATGCAACCGCAAGGACATGTTCAGGTGCTCTCTGCCCTGGTGGACGATGGCCTGGATCCGCAGGCTGCGCTCGACCTGCCGCGCTTTTGCATTGACGTGGAAGAAGCAGGCGGCCGTGTTGCCATGGAAGAAGGAATGCCCCCTGAGACCTTCGCTGGCCTGGCCGAAATAGGGCATCCCGTTTACTGGGTTTCAGGTTATGAGCGGGCGCTGTTTGGGCGTGGACAGGTGATTTTGCGCGAGGCGCAAAGTGGCGTGTTGTGCGCTGGCAGCGATCCGCGCGCCGATGGTTGCGCCATGCCGCTTGGCTGAAAAGGACAAATCGTGTCCCGCTGCCCCGCCCAAGCGGGGGAATAGTTGGGGGAGTTGTTGCCAATTTGCGAGGCTCAATGCAAAAATCGCTCGCCCCCTCAAAACACACAGCGACCGTCAGTTACAACATCCCCTGGCAGGTGGGGCTTGCCTTCCAACCGGATGAAACAGCCAAACGGGGAAGAGGCACCTGCCCCCCCGTCAGGGGGTTCTGGCCTGTCTTTTTGACAGCCTCGAAAGGCTGTC
>JBMFPJ010000110.1:3188-6436 GCA_049969175.1 Anaerolineae bacterium
GACAGCCTCGAAAGGCTGTCCCACGAAAGGCACGCCTGACTGTTTTTTACAACGACAGCCTCGAAAGGCTGTCCCACGAAAGGCACGCCTGACTGTTTTTTACAACGACAGCCTCGAAAGGCTGTCCCACGAAAGGCACGCCTGACTGTTTTTTACAACGGTCGCTGTGTGTTTAAGATAGTCCTGGTTTAATACTGGTAGAAGCCTCTGCCTGTTTTGCGGCCTAGATAGCCCGCATCCACCATCTTTCGCAGCAGGGGCGCCGGGCGATATTTGTCCTCGCCTAGATCGCGGTGCAAAATTTCCATCACATTCAGCACCACGTCCAAACCGATCAAATCGGCCAGGGTGAGCGGCCCCATAGGGTGATTCATGCCCAGCTTCATGACGGTGTCAATGGCCTCCGGTGTGCCCACCCCTTCTTGCAGAGCAAAAATGGCCTCATTAATCATCGGGCACAGGATGCGGTTGGAAATGAACCCAGGCGAATCGTTGGCTTCCACTGGCTCTTTGCCCATCCATTTGCAAACCTCCAGGGTGGTGGCCAGGGTGACCTCAGATGTGGCCAGCCCACGGATGACCTCCACCAGTTTCATCAAGGGCACCGGGTTCATGAAGTGCATGCCAATGACTTTGTCGGGACGTTTCGTCACCGCGGCGATTTTGGTAATGCTAATGGAAGATGTGTTTGAAGCCAGAATCGTTTCCGGGCGGGCGCGCTCATCGAGATCACGGAAGATTTTGAATTTGAGTTCGGGCACTTCGCTGGCTGCCTCGATCACCAGATCGGCCTCCGCCACCCAACGCAAATCGGTGACAAAATGAATTGCCTCCGCGGCCGCCTTTTGTTCGGCGGTGATCACCCCTTTTTCGAGCAGTTTGGCGGTGGATTTGGCAATGGTGGCTTTGGCTTTCTCCAGAGCGGCCGGAGCGACATCCATGCAGGTGACGGTGTAACCCGAAGTGGCGGCTACCTGGGCGATGCCACTGCCCATTGTCCCCGCGCCGACGACAAAAATGTGTTTAATGTCCATCTTTTCCTCGCAGGAAGATTTCAATTTTCCAGTTCAATGGCCATGGCTACGGCCTCCGCACCACCCAGGCACAGGGAGGCGACGCCGCGTTTCAGGCCGCGATCCTTCAGGGCGTAGATCAGCGTTGCCAGCAGGCGCGCTCCGCTCGCTCCGATGGGGTGACCGAGCGCAATTGCCCCACCGTTGACGTTGACCTTGCTCCAATCCCAGCCCTGGTCGGCCAGGGCATAGCCATCGGCCAACACTTGAGCAGCAAAGGCCTCGTTGAGTTCGATCAAATCTACGTCGGCCAGCGTCCAGCCAATTTGCTGGAGCAATTTGGGAATGGCAAATGCCGGAGCGCGGAAGAGATATTTCGGCTCATCAGCGGCCTGGGCGTAACTCACGATGCGCGCCAGTGGCTTGAGGCCGTGTGCCTCGGCATAGGCGCGGCTGGCAATCACCGTCGCGGCGGCGCCATCGTTCAGGCCGGGGGCGTTTCCGGCGGTGACTTTGCCGTTCTTTTGGAAGGCTGGCTTGAGCGCCGCCAGGCTTTCGAGGGTAGTGTCGCGCCGTGGCGTTTCGTCTGTGTCGAAGATGGTCACGCCTTTTTTGCCAGGGATTTCTACCGGCACGATCTCGGCTTTGAATTTGCCCTGGTCAATGGCGGTGATGGCTTTCTGATGGCTCTCGTAGGCAAATTGATCCATCGCCTCGCGACTGACCTCGTATTCGTTGGCGATGAACTCGGCGGCGTCGCCCATGCTCCAATTCTCCAGGGCGCACCACAGACCATCGTTGAGCAGGGCGTCGGTCAATTGCAGGTGTCCAAAGCGCAACTCGCCGCTGCGCCCGTGGACCAGATAGGGGGCGCGACTCATGGATTCAAATCCACCGGCGACGAATAGCTGCCCATCGCCGGCTTTGATCGCCTGGGCGGCTAGCATGACGGCTTTCAACCCGGATCCGCAGACTTTGTTGATGGTGGTGGCTCCAACCGAATGGGGCAAACCGGCATGGATGGCGGCCTGGCGTGCCGGGGCCTGCCCCAACCCTGCGGAGACGACGTTGCCCATGAGAACTTCATCAATATCGGCGGGATTTTCCAGCCCGGCGCGTTCTACCGCGGCTTTGATTACGATAGCCCCCAGTTTTGGTGCGGGAATCCCCGATAGGCTGCCCTGAAACTTGCCGCTCGGCGTGCGCACGGCACTCAGGATGACGGCTTCTGATGTGCTCATGATTGCTCCTCCTGGAAATCGCAGGGGCGCGACCCTCACGGATCGTATGCCGAAAGTTGTGTAAATTCGTACTGCGAGACATCGTCCCCGTAGGGGATTCATCTCGCACCACTTTTACACAAAAATCAAGATACTATCCGCTGGTGGCTTTGCCCCTGCGTGAGTTTTCAATTCAATTATAGCCTTTTATCGGGTTTGTGAAAACTGTATCGATTCTCGTAACTGCTCAGCCTGGCTTTATTTTGCCCCGGCGGGAGCCACAAAGCGCAGAAGCCAGTTGCCGGCGGATTTCTCATCCACCTGGGTTTGAGGAGTGACGATCAGTACCCAGGTATGGCCAGGCTTGAGGGGGAAAGGCTGGTCGTTTTCATCCAGAAAAGTGATGGGGCGGCGATTTTCGTCATCCATTCGCCAGCGGATAGGGTACATTTGTCCGTCGCGGAAGAGCAAGGCTTTGCCGCGGCGCCCGGCCTCCAGGTGAATATCCAGGTTGGTGGGGGAGATGACCTCGTGCTCGGCGAAGAGCACGATCACGTTTTCAAAGTGCAGCTGACGACCGGTCAGGCGATCTATTTCGGGGTGCAGGATGCCGGCCAACTCGTATTTGGAGGTATCCACATAGCGCAAGTAGGCACGGTAGAGTGGATCGTACACCCAGGCAGATTGATTCTGGTAGGCGATGTACACATCCAGGCGGTGCGCCAGGGTGCCGCCCGCAGGAGGCTCGGCAGCAAAAAGGTTGCTGGTGTAGTTGAAATGGCTGCCTTTGCTCTGGCGTTGTTCTTCGGCCAGCTGACGCATTTTGCTGATGTCGAGCATATAGCCGCCGCCGGAGAGCTGATGATAGACCAGGTAGCAATAGGGCAGGTGTACCAGCACTTCGCCGGAGGCGCCGGCAAAGATCAGGCAACTGTTGGGATACGCGTTGGCGAGATGTCCATAAACCAGCCGCCCGGAGCGGATGGGACCGATTTGCGCGGCTGGCGGAGTCGCC
>JBMFPJ010000111.1:0-6431 GCA_049969175.1 Anaerolineae bacterium
AATTTCATCCCGTTTTTCTTCAGAATCAGTGTTCATCCGTGTTCATCTACGGTAATCTCGATTTATAAAACACTCTCTCAAGAAAATTCGTAACCTTCGTGTCATTCGACGCAGAATGAGGAATTACACATCATGACTATTCTATCAACGCGCCCAAATCGGGATGGCTCATCAAAATGGCATCTTCGCCATTGTCTTTGTAATATTTCGGGCGGCGACCATCCTCCACAAAACCCAGGGAACGATACAAATCCTGAGCTGCCTGATTGCTGGCGCGCACCTCCAAAAACGCCCGTCGTGCCCCTTCGCGCCGGGCCTCGCCCAAAGCGTGGGCAAGCAACCTACGGGCAATCCCCTGGCGGCGAAAATCCGGATGGGTAGCCAGCGTAGCCACATGCGCCTCATCCACAATCAACCAGATAACCAGCGCAGCCACCACTCGTCCGTCCATCTCGGCCACCCAGCAACGCGCCGCGGGGTTATCCGTCACCTCAAAGCGAAAAGAGTGCTCCGGCCAGGGCAAAGTAAACGAAAGCAAATCAATCTCATGCACCACCGGCACATCGGCCAGCGTCATCTTACGAATGACCAGGTTCATGACGAGATCGGTGTGGCCACATGCAAATAGATGGGGGCCAGTGTCGCCGCATCGTCCACTCTCCCTGCCAGCCAGCGCTCCCAGGCCATCTCGGCCAAAAGCGCCGGGCGCCGCAGCGAACGCGCCGGCGAAACCAGAACCACATTCACGCGTTTACGCGCCAGACGTTGACGCTCCTCCGCGCTCAGCTCACCACAGACCAGAGTCGGACTCTCAATCGCCGCGGCCAGCGAATCCGCCGTCTCGATTCGCACCGGACCCTGAGCCTGCCACCCGTTTTCTCTGGCCTGATACCAGCCGACGGCTAGCCGCCCGCGCCCCGCCTGCAACACAGCCACCAGCGGCAGGTTTGAAAGAGGCTGTGCCGCCGCGACCACATCCAGCGTAGGAATACCAATCAGCGGTAACGAACGTGCCAGGGCCAACCCCTTGACGAACGCCAGTCCCACGCGCAATGCGGTGAACGAACCCGGGCCAATGGCCACGCCCAGCGCCTTGATTTCGGTCATGCGGGTATCCGAACGGCGCAACAAATCTTCCAGGGCAGGCGCCAGCGCCACGGTGTGGTGTTGACCACTGTGCCAGCTGAGTTCAGCGCGCACCTGCGCCCCGTCATACAGCGCCAGCCCCACCTGAGCGGTTGAAGTATCCACAGCCAGCAACATCAACGGCCTCCCAAAACAGCAGTGCGAAGTGCCTCCACCAATTTCTCATAGCGCCTGCCAGTGGGGCGAAAGCACAATTCACGCTGCTCCTCGGCAACCGTCTTCACATCCACCCACAAACGCTCAGGCGGAATCAAACTCCCCAAATGCTCCGGCCACTCGATCAACAACGCTCCCTGGCTCAACATTTCGTCCAGATCCAGTTCTTCTGCCTCTAGCGGAGAGGCAATTCGATAGGCATCCAGGTGAAACAGGCGTTCCCCATCGGCGCGGCGATACAGGTTTACCAGTACAAACGTCGGGCTGGAAACCGGATCAAGCGCTCCCCACCCCTGAGCAATGCCCTGTACCAGAGTGGTCTTTCCGGCGCCCAGGTCACCGTGCAGGCAAATCACATCGCCCACTTTCAACAGCGCACCCAGGCGCATGCCAATGCGACGACTTTGCTCCGGGCTGCGGCTGAAAAACTCAAAGGTATGACTATCCAGGATGGGCATGGGCAGGATTATACGTCAGCGAATCGGGAACGACAAGCAGAGGGCATTTCCTCTATATCATTTGGTAGCGAAAGCGAGAGTCTCGTCCGCTTGCTGAGCGGCCTGACGCCGCTGTTCGAGAATCTCGGCCAGGGAGCGGGCGATCAGACGGGCGGCATCGGGTCGCGCCACACGATGGCAATTTTCCACCACCCGTTCACGTTCCTGTGGTCGGCAAATCCAGCGAGTCAACGTCTTGACTACCAGCTGCGGGGTCGGCGCCCAGACACCGGCGCCCTCCTCCTGCACAAAGGTTACGTTACCATCTTCCTGCCCCGGTAGTTTGGCATAGAGGATGATCGGTAAATGGGCATTGAGTGCCTCGGCAATCGTCCCTGGCCCGGCTTTGGTGACGATAAAATCAGCAGCGCGCATAAAGTCGGGCATTTCGCGGGTGAAGCCATAAATGAAGGTGGGGTTTTCCCATGTTTGGGCTTCGAGTTCCGCTTTCAGGCGTTGATTCCGCCCGGTAACGATGACCAGCCCGAGGTCCAGCCCCGAATCGTCAACAGCACGCGCCACCTCGCCGAGAGGCCCCATTCCTTCCCCGCCGCCGACAAAAAGGGCAATCGGCTTATCCTGTGGCCAGCCCAATTTCTGGCGCAGGGCAGCCTGATCTCCCACAGGAGCGCAATAGCGATCAGCCACCGGCAGGCCAACCACTCGCAGTTTTTCGGCTGGCATGTGGTAGCGAATAGCACGCTGACGGGCAGTTTCGGTGGGAAGCAGAATCAGGTCGGCGCGCTTATCAAACCACAGGGCATGGGTGGTGACCATATCCGTCACCACAGTCACAAAGGGGGGACGTTTGCGTCCCATGGCGCGCAGGGCGAAGGTGTTAGCAAAGGGGTGGGTGGTAACGACCAGGTCGGCCGGATGGCTTTTGATCAGATGACGAGCCGCCTGACGTACTACCGGCCAGATGGTGGAGGTGATGATGCGGGCGCGGGTGCGTCCATCACTGGCGTAGAAGGCTGCGCTCCACAGGCGCGGCGCTTTCACCATTTCCGGATACCATTCCGGCATTTTGTTGAATGGCGGGGGAGCGTAGCTTTTGAAAAAATCTACCATTTCGGTAGTAAAGGCACCGGGAAATTCCAACTCCAGCGCTTCAATGATCGCTTCGGTGGCCGAGCGATGTCCGCCCCCGGTATCAGAGAAAAGAAACAAAATATGGGGTTTATCTGGCATTGTTTTCTTCTTCGTGTTTGGTCAGGATCGTTTTGATTCGTTTGGCCAGGTCGCGACGGGTAAGGAGAACGCGCCGGCCACAGCCTTTACATTCCAGGCCAATATCCGCGCCCAGGCGTACCACCACCCATTCGTACGACCCGCAAGGATGGGGTTTGCGCAAACGCAACAGGTCATTCAGGCGTAAATCTGGGAGCATAGGCAAAAGGGTAATCTCTTTTTCCCAAAACTAGGTTCTATAGAATTGATTTTGTAGCGCGACATTCATGTCGCTTGAGGTTGCGGAATGAATTCCGCGCTACGAGTGTGGAGATTATACCGCGCGGCATTCTTTTTCATGAGTTTGCGGCATCCGACCTCACCCTGCATTGAGGCCTCTTTGCAACTGTGATAAACTTGCGCCCTGGAGGCGCCCATGAAAAAACGAGACACCTACCCGGTAGAAATTGCCGGCATCAAACGCGAACTTCCCCTCTTTGAAATCCAACCAGGACTGCGCATTGCCATCCTCAACATCTTAGGAGATACCGAACTTGTTCAGGCCTGCGCCAAAGAGCTGGCCAAACGTGTTTCAGATGTGTCTTTTGATGTATTGGTGACGGCGGAGGCCAAGTCCATCCCGCTAGCGCATGCGCTTTCCGTTGAAACTGGCAAGCCATACGTCATTTTGCGCAAGACGTATAAGCCCTACATGGGCGATGCCCTGCGGGCCGAAACGCTTTCGATCACGACCGGGCAACCGCAGGTGTTGATCTTAGATGAAAAAGACCGGGAATTACTGAAGGGGAAAAAGGCCTTGATTCTGGATGATGTGATCAGCACTGGCTCCACACTTCAGGGGATGCGCATGATTCTCGAAAAAGCAGGAGCAAGCGTGGCCGCCGAAGCCGCCATTTTCACAGAAGGTGAACGGGCGAAGTGGGCGCATATCATTGCCCTGGGGCATTTGCCGTTGTTTACCGATTAGCCTGGCAAATTAATTGTTCTTTGTCATGACGAGAGAGGGCTTTGATTGCCCTCTCTCTTTTCATGGCAGAGGAACGATCAGCAAAAGGTTCCAGATACACCAGGCGCACCGGTCGACGCGAACGAGTGTAACGGGCGCCACGACCGGCATTGTGCGCCTGTAGCCGGCGTTGCGGATCGGTCGTCCAGCCCGTGTAATACGTGCCATCTGCACATTCAAGGATATAGCAGTAACAGGTCATCGCTCGCGCGGACGGCGCACAAAAGCCGCGCCGAAAAAGCGTTCGGCAAAGGAGGGAATCTCGGCGGGCGGTTGCGGCTTTTCATCCCAGCTGGCCTCCAGGCGTTCGCGCATCCAGCGATTACGCCCTTCCAGAGCCAGTTCCAGGCGCATGGCCAGCCCATCGTCATTGCCACCTTCAATGTCATCGCGCAGGCCGCGCAAGGCAGCCAGCAGGACATCCAGCATGTGGACGACATTTTGTCGGTTTTGCAACACGGCCAGGCGCAGGGAGTCGATTTCATCCTGATAAGCCAGACCTGCTGTCACCGCGGCGAAGGGACGGCCAGCAATCCGCCGCGCCTCCTGCCAGCCGGGTTGATCTACCGTCGCGTTGAGCAAGGCGGCCGCCAGCAGCTGTGGCACCAGGTGCATAGAAGCCGTCAGCCCGTCGGCCTCGAAAGTATCCGTCAGTACCGGTTGCGCCCCCAACAGGCGCACCCAATCCATGGTCAGGGTAACCACCTCGCCAGGCGTTCCAGCCGGGGCATCCATCAGGATCACGCTTTTGTGAAACAGGTCTGGGCGCGCTGCCTCCACCCCAAATTGAATTTCATGTAAGGTTGCGGGGTTGATCGCCGGGGTAAGTCCCACATAGTAACATTGCGGTGGGAGAATCTCCTGTGCCCAGGTGGCTACCATCTGTTTGGCCGGAGAAGTATCCAGCACAATGGCACCAGCGGGCAATTCGGGAGCAATGATCTGCAACGTCTCGCGCACCTGGCTGACCGGCAGGCACAAAACTACCATGCGGGCATCGCGAACCGCCGCCGGTAGATTGTGCTTGATCTCATCCACGGCACCTTTGCTTTGGGCGGCGCGTTCCACTTCAATTTTCTTATCGTGCCCAACTCGTTTGAGGCTCGTTTTGTATTCCCCCAAAGCCAACCCCACCGAAGAACCAATTTGCCCTAAGCCAATAATTGTGATTTGCATATTTTATGGTCATCCTCTCAATCCGTGATGAGTGGATTATACTGCTTTCCCCCCCTTAAATTGCGAGAACCGGGGACGCCGACCCCGGTTCTCTCTTGAAAGGAGGAGAAGAGAAATCACCTTACGTTCCTAATTTATCATGGCCGTGGGAATCATGCTTGACGCAAAATATACGCTTCCCCTACGTTTGTTCGACAATTAACAAGAATGTAAAGGATTGCTGACCCTGATTTTTGCCATCCTCTCCGTCTTCACCTTCGGCTGATGCGATCAGCGCGCTCGTGAACTGGGACGGATTGACCGCGTCACCGACTACTAAGCGGCCGTAACCTGCTATAATCCACTCAGCACGCTGTTTCTCTGTCTGTCTGGCAGCCTGCTGAAACGAATAAGACAAAGGCGGCGAATTTCTACACAAAAGAGATCTGCCCCCTGATTGCAGAAAAGCCTGTGATTTTGCTTGAAGGAGGCAAAATGAAGGACTCCCAGCGAATTTACCTGGGCGAATTGAACGGAACGCCGATCGGAAATCTACGCATCGCCGCCTCCGACTTGGGGCTGGTCGCCGTGGAATGGGCCGATCGCCAGCCTGAGCTGGAGGCCTATCTGCGTCGCCTCGGCGGTGAGATTCAGCCAGCGGCCGAAAAAATCGCCCCATTTGCCGCCCAAATCGGCGAATACCTGCTCGGTCAGCGCCAGACCTTCACGCTGCCCATTGACTGGTCCACCTTGCCGCCCTTCCAGCGCGAGGTCTTGCAGGCCACTTTTGCCATCCCCTACGGTGAAACGCGCAGCTACCATGAGCTGGCCTTGCAAATTGGACGCCCGCGAGCCGCCCGTGCCGTGGGCCGGGCCGAAGCCACCAACCCGATGCCACTCGTCATCCCCTGTCACCGCGTCATCGGTGCCGATGGCAAGTTGCATGGCTACGGCGGCGGCGAAGGCCTCCCCACCAAAGAATGGCTGCTGAAAATGGAGAAGGCCATCATCGCCTGAAAGAAAACCTGAACCCGGAGCAAAATGAACGAATTTCGCAGCGGCTTTGTAGCCGTCATCGGCCGCCCCAACGTGGGCAAATCTACTCTTATCAATGCCTTTTTGGGGCAAAAGATCGCCCCGGTTTCCCCGCGCCCACAGACCACTCGCCGCCGTCAGCTGGGCATTTTGACCACAGAGAGCTATCAAATGGTGTTCGTGGATACGCCCGGCATTCACAATCCACGCCATCGGCTGGGCGAGTTTCTCAACCAGGAGGCCAG
>JBMFPJ010000112.1:0-6394 GCA_049969175.1 Anaerolineae bacterium
ATCATCGTTACCAGATAGGGTGCCATGGCCAGGAAGGAGGAGGGGATGGGGATTTGCAGAATCTGCATTTTGATTTGTAAGGAGTCGGCAAAGCCAAAGATGAGGGAGGAGGTGAATGCGCCAATGGGGTTCCAGTTGCCGAAGATCATGGCGGCCAGGCCGATGAAGCCTTTGCCAGCGGTCATGATTTCATCAAAGCGCCCTACTGAGCCGAGGGTGAAGTAGGCGCCGCCCAGGCCGGCGATCATGCCGCCCAGGATGACGTTGACGTAGCGGACGAAATAGACGTTGATGCCCAGCGTGTCGGCGGCTTTGGGGTGTTCGCCGACGGCGCGGGTGCGCAGGCCCCAGGGAGTGTAGTAGAGCACGATGTGCAGGATAACCACCAGCGCCAGCATGAGATAGACGATCAGGCCGTTTTCAAAGAAGATGGGGCCCAGGACGGGAATTTTGGAGAGCAGAGGGAGACGGATGACCTGCAATGTGCCCGAGTTATTGAGCAGGTCAGTGTTGCGTTCGAGAAAGCGCGAGGAGATGAACGAGGTGGCGCCGGTGCCAAAGATGTTGATGGCGACACCGCTCACAATTTGATCGACTTTGAAGTGGATGACCAGAACAGCGTGAATGGCGGCGACCAGGGCGCCGGTGAGGATGGCGACCAGGATGCCCAGGTACAGGTTTTTGGTCAATGTGGCGCTGATGACCGCGGTTTGGGCGGCGAGCAGCATGGTGCCTTCGATGCCGATGTTGACCACCGCGGCGCGTTCGCTGATCACGCCGCACAGCGCCGCCAGGGCGATGGGCGTGGCGCGCACCAGCGAGCTGCTCAACATGCCTACCAGGTTGAAGGATTTGTCTTTGGTAGCCCAGATGAGAAAGGCAGCGATGAAGGTGAAGCCGATGATGCCCACAATCAGGCCGGTGGAGCGTACCCCACGGGCGGCCTGCCAGGCCCCCAGGAAGACGACGAGGAGAATGAGCAGATACAGGCTGGGTTGCACCGGCAAGACCAGGTCAGGGATGGGGATGGCGTTTGAGCTGGATCCCAGGTTCATGCCAAATTCTGCTACCTGACCGGGTTGTGTGCCGCGGGCAAAGAGCAGATACATCACCAGCCCCAGCAAGATCAGCAGGATGCCGCTGGTGACGCGCTTACGTGTGGCACTTTGGGCAGGTTGAAGGGTGGGAGTATTCATGCGACCTCACAATTAACGACCCCAGCCGCGCGTCAGGACGGTTGTTTCGGCGCGGCTGATCTTGATGCGATATATGCTGCGAATGATGCTCGGCGCGGCCACAAAGACGATGACCAGGCCCTGGATGATGGAAATAATGTCAATGGGAATGCCGGCCATGGATTGCATGCGGGTCGCTCCACCGCGCAGGATGCCAAAGAGTAGTGCCGCCAGCACAACGCCAAAGGGGTGGCTCTTCCCCAGCAGGGCTACAGCAATGGAGTCAAACCCATATCCGGCTGAAAAGCCCTGCCCTACCCAGTGGTCCACTCCCAGCACCTGGCTGGCACCCGAAAGTCCAGCCAGCCCACCGGAAAGGACCATGACCAGCACGGTATTGCGCACGATGTTCATCCCGGCGTATTTGGCCGCATCGGGGTTGGCGCCCACGGCGCGGATTTCAAAGCCGAGGGTGGTTTTGAACAGGAACCAATACACCAACCAGGCCATGGCCAGGGCCAGGAAGAAGCCCCAGTTGAAACGCAGCGGCGCCGGGAACAGGCGAGGCAATTCGGCGGTGGCTTCGATGTTCGGCGTCACTGGGCGGAAACCGGAGGCCTTCATCGGGCCGGTCAACAACCAGTCGCTCAGGCGAAAGGCGATCCAGTTCATCATGATGGTGTTGACCACCTCGTGCGCCCCAAAACGTGCCTTCAGGTAACCTGGGATGGCTCCCCATAGAGCGCCTGCCAGAGCGCCCCCCAAAATCGCCAGCGGCAGGTGAATGTAGGCGGGCAGTCCCTTGATGCTGTAACCGATCAACGCTGCCCCCAAAGCGCCCAGGTAAAACTGTCCCTCCGCACCAATGTTGAACAGGCCGGCGCGAAAACCAAGAGCCACGGCCAGGCCAGCGAACATATACGGCGTGGCGGTGACCAGACTTTCGGTGAGCGGGTAAAAGGCCTTCAACAGCGCAGCACTATCGCCTGTGCTCTGATAAATGCGGAAAGCCGCGATCATTTCCCCCGGATTGCCCAGAGCGCCGGAGAACAAAGCCCCATAGGCGGTAGCCACGGCTTGCCAGGTTGCCACAAAAGCCGCTCCCGGCGCCTGGAAGAAATTCCCAAAGGCGGCGACAGTTTTTGCATCGGTAACGGCGATGACGATTCCTCCGATGACCAGACCGGTGAAGACGGAAAGTAACGGGACGAGCAACGTCTCCCAAACACTCCCGCTGCGCTTCGCCTCGGACGTTGGGCGGGATTCCGTTATCTGTTTTTCTTTTTCGGCTGACATGTGGATTCTCCTAGAAGACTCGCTCGACTTCGGTGGTGCCCCGTTTCTTGGGGGAGATTTTCTCCGCTTCCTCCGGGCGGATGCCGGCCATGAGCAACCCCAGATATTCTTTGCTGACGTCCAGCGCTGGCACAATATCCACAATTTGCCCGCGATACATGACCGCGATACGGTCGGAGAGGGCCAGGATTTCATCCAACTCGGAAGAGACCAGCAACACAGCGGTGCCCTCATCCCGTTTTTGGATGATGCGACTGTGGATGTACTCAATAGAACCGACGTCCAGCCCTCGTGTCGGTTGCGAGGCGATGAGCAATTGGATGGGGCGAGAGAATTCGCGCGCAACGATCACCTTTTGTTGATTGCCGCCCGAAAGCGTCGAAGCGTTCACGAAAATACTGGGCGTGCGGACATCGTATTCCTTGACCAGCCTTTCGGCATTTTCGTAAATCACCTTTTCTTGCAAGACAATGCCTTTGGCGAAAGGAGGCTGATAATACGTGCATAGTACCATGTTGTCGTGAATGGGGAAGGAAAGCAGCAAACCGTGTCGCTGACGATCTTCTGGAATGTGGGCTACCCCGCGTTCCAGAATTTTGCGCGGCGGAGCGTGACGCAAAGGTTGGCCGAGGATTTCAATCTCTCCGCTCTGGTAAGGCAGCAGGCCGGTCAACGCATAAACCAGTTCGGTTTGCCCGTTTCCCTGCACGCCGGCGACGCCCAGCACTTCCCCTCTTCGCACCTCAAAGGAAACGTCACGCACGGCCGGGTGATGACGCTCGTCTTCTACATACAGATTTTGAACCACCAGGGCGGGTTCCTGAGGGGTAGCAACTTTTTTGGGCACCACCAGGTTCACTTCGCGACCCACCATCATTGCCGCCAATTTTTCAGGGGTGACCTCCTGCGGAGTGACTGTTCCCACCGTTCGGCCGGCGCGCAGCACGGTGATGCGGTTCGCCAGGGCTATCACTTCTTTGAGCTTATGGGTGATGAAGATGAGCGATTTCCCTTTTTCTATCAGCGAACGCAACACCTTAAACAACCCCTCTACCTCTTGAGGGGTGAGCACCGCGGTCGGCTCATCCATGATGAGAATATCCGCCTGGCGGTAAAGAACTTTGATGATTTCTACCCGTTGCTGCGCCCCTACCGGCAGATCTTTGATGTAGGCATCGGGGTCCACATCCAGGCCATACTGTTCAGAAATTTCTCGAATACGTTTGGCTACCGTCGCCCGATCCAGAAAAATGCCGTTACGTTTTTCCTCGATGCCCAGCATGACGTTCTCAGTAACCGTCATGACGGGCACGAGCATAAAGTGCTGGTGGACCATTCCAATACCGCGTTGAATTGCGTCGTTGGGATCATGAATATCCACCTTCTCGCCGCGGATCCAGATTTCGCCTTCATCCGGTTGGTACAACCCATACAAGATGTTCATCAATGTCGTCTTGCCAGCGCCGTTTTCCCCCAGCAACGCATGGATTTCACCCTCTTGCAGGGTCAAATCAATGTGGTCATTGGCTAGCACACCGGGGAAGGCTTTGGTGATCCCACGCAGTTCCAATACGTTTGTCATAAAGCGTTCTCCTGCATTTGTAAGTTACGCTTTTCAGCATGAGAGACATCTCGACATCCGAAGTTTCATAGACTTTGGGTGTCTTTCCTCCTGAATATCAGACAACTCCACACTTTCCAAAATGAGACAAATGGCGTGAAGATATGAATATGAGACAGGTAATTCCACCTGTCTTTTACTCATACGCTCACGGCATGGGTCTCTTACGGGTAGAAAAGGGCCGGGGAATAAGCCCCCGGCCCTCTTGTGTTGATTGAATCTTACTGGCCCAAAACGCCATTGACGGTCACGGCGCCGCTGATGATGTCAGCCTTGAGTTTTTCGATCTCAGCCTTCAGCTCAGCCGGGACTTTGTCGTCGAAGTTGTGATAGGGGGCGATGTCCACACCACCATCCTTGAGGGCGTACACGGCCGTACCGCCGCTGAATTTCCCCTCGAGGGCGTCTTTGATAGTGTTGTACACAGCCACGTTGATCTTCTTCAGGACGCTGGTCAGTTCAACGTCGCGGTATTCAGGGGCGGTGTCGTACCAGTCGGCATCCACACCGATGATCAAGCAAGAACCGGTCTCTTTGCAGACGGCGGCGGAACCCAAACCAACCGGGCCGGCGACCGGCAAGATGATGTCGGCGCCTTCCTGGATGAAGGATTCGGCCACGCGACGGCCATCATCGGTGGATTCGAAGTTGTTGGTGAAGGTGCCGTTCCCGGTGGCGCTGTCCCAACCCAGAACCTGAACGTTGGTGCCCTTCTGCATGTTGTAATACTTCACGCCGGCTTCAAAGCCCTTCATGAAGATGGTCACCGTGGGGATGGGCATACCACCGTACGTGGCGACTTTGCCGGTCTTGGTCATGCCAGCGGCGAGATAACCAGCCAGCATGGCGGCTTCATCGGTCTGGAAGGTCAGGCCGCGCACGTTGGGGATTTCGGTTTCAGAACCGCAGTTTTTGCCCACCTCGGCGCCGGGGAAGCAGTCGGGGTAGGTGTAGTCCACGATGGCGAACATGGTATCGGGGTTGGCCTTGGCGGCAGTAGCCGTATCCACACCCAGCAGGAAACCTACGGTGATGATCAGATTGCTCTTCTCATCCAGGAATTGCTGAATGTTCTTGGCGTAATCGGATTGATTCTGGGATTCCAGATATTTGCCTTCAATGCCAAAGTCGGTAATGGCCTGTTCGACACCAGCCCAGGCGCTGGCATTGAAGGATTTGTCATCAATACCGCCCAGGTCGGTCACCTGACCGACTTTGAAGACGGCCGGCGCTTCGGTAGGGGTGGCCGTGGGGGCTTCGGTGGGGACTTCGGTAGCCGGCGGTTCAGTGGCCGGAGGCTGAGTGGGAGTCGGCTGCGGGGCGCAGGCAGTCAATACAATGGTGGCAATGAGCAACATTGCCAAAACAGCATACAGCTTCTTCATGTGATTCTTCTCCTCGTTAGAGTTAATAAGGATTGAGATGAAAGGTTGGATACAGTTTTTCTTTCAAGACCAGATATTTTTTGCGCAATCACCTCCGTCCAAACGTGAACAAAGTCATTTTTTCCCGCGGCGCAAGTATAAATCCTCTTTGGGCATTGTGCAAGCCTGAGCGACTGAGACTCAGGCCTTGCTCAACGACATAGTTTTTGTCTAATTGAGGCCGTTTTTTGCGCGTTGTCCGCCAGTTGCACCAAAGTTAGTCTAAAATTTATGTGTCTTTCGTGAAACAGGCTTTTTGAAAGGCTGTTTCACCGCGGCCAAACAGAAATTCCTCCTTGGGAGTCTTTCTCGTCTCAAAGCATTGAAAGCACCTTGAAAAAATTATAGCGTGGCCAGCTGCAACCAAAGGTGAGACAACTTATTGAGTTGTTCCTCGTCGTGTAGGACAACTCATTGAGTTGTCCACAGAATCTTTGCGGTGGGATAGATTTTCAGGCGGCGAAGCCATCTCCGCGCACATCCGGGGGACGGCTTCGGCGGCCTTTTTGGCCACCTCGCAGTGACACAGCCAGGTGTTTGCAACAAAGCGTTTCAAAAGCAATGTATAACCCAGGTTATGGTGGGGGCAGGCGCGGCACCCCGGTTGGTAAGGCGCCGCTAGAGAGGTCCTGCTCCAATTCCAGCATGTTGCGCTGCACCGCATCCGGGATAAAGCCGGCGCGACTGTGAAATGGCGCCAGAGTTACTCTGCCGGGCACTTCTTGGGGCAGGGTTTCGCCGTTGTGAATCTTGCGCAGCAAGGTATAGACCGCTGCCTCGGCGTTTTTTACCAGCGAGGTAAGCAACACATCGCTCGCCTCCGGCGTGACGTAGAACTGGTCCTGCTCCGAGCCGATGGCCAGCACCCCGGCCTCTGC
>JBMFPJ010000113.1:0-6382 GCA_049969175.1 Anaerolineae bacterium
AACAAGGCGGCGCAGCCCAACCCCTTCGGCGAATCGACGTTCACGCGGCGCAAACGCCTCTGGGAAGCTCTCACACGGGCGGTGTTCGGCGCCATGGCCGCCGCGATGATCGTGCCGCTGCTGACCATCCTGACCTACTTGGTCGTGCGGGCGTGGCCAGCGTTGAGCTGGGAATTCTTGGTGGACGTGCCCAAGAACAACATGACCGAAGGGGGGATTTGGCCGGCGTATGTGGGCACCCTTTACCTGGTGGGTTTGTCCTTGGCAGTGTCGGCGCCCATTGGGGTGCTGGCGGCCATCTACTTGAACGAATACGCCAGCGACAATTGGTTCAACCGGCTGGTGAACCTGGCGGTTAAGACCGCGACCCAAAAGGCCGAGGAGCGTGGAGTGAGCCTGCATGCGGTGATTGATGATCACCTTCCCCTTGTCCAGGCGGATCCGGAGAAGATCGCCTGGGTGGTGAATCAACTTCTGGATAACGGGATCAAATTCACCCCGTCGGGCGGACGCGTGGTGATCAGCCTGCGGAAGGAGGGCGATCATCTGGTCGTAGTCTCAGTTACCGATACCGGTATCGGCATCCCCGCATCTAAAATGGATGAGATTTTTGAGCCGTTTCATCAGCTGGATGGCTCTACCACGCGGCGCAGCGGGGGTACCGGCCTGGGGCTTTCGCTGGTGAGGCAAATTGTGGAGGCGCATGGTTCGTTGTTGGAAGTAAAATCAATCGAAGGGCGTGGTTCGACCTTTCAGTTCCCTCTGCTGGCCGTCAAAGAAGCGGCGCATTAGGCGGTGACGATGGATGCAAAGACCATCCAGACCTTATATTCCATGTTTCAGGCGATTTCGGAGCAAACGGATTGGCGCGCCGCACTGGATTCCATGCTGGGAACGTTACGCGAGGATTTTATCTATGACAATGTGGCCATGTATTTGCTGGATGAGCAAGGTGGGGAAGAAGTGGCCTACGCACGTGCGGTGGGGCGGGGCAAAGAAGCAGAGGCAGATGCCGCCTGGGGAGAGGGAGTGGCCAGTAGGGTGTTTTCAAGCGGTGAAGTGATTTTGAATCAACCGCCGCAAGATGCCAGCGAATTAAATCGCCTGAGTCAACCTTACCTGCTTGGCTTGCCGTTGTTTATCGGCGGAAAGCTGCAAGGGGCGCTGGTTTTCGTCCGCTTTGGCGGGCCGAGCTATGATCAGATGCACTTGCAACTGGCTTCGCTTATTGCCGGCTGGACAGCGGCGTTGATGGCGCATCGCGCTTTGCGAGAGGCCCGCGCTGAACTGGAATCGGTGCAGCGCCAGATGCGTTTACAGGATGATTTTGTCTCAACCATTTCGCACGAATTGCGCACGCCGTTGGGGTTTATTAAGGGCTATAGCACCAGCTTGTTGCGTTCCGATACCACCTGGGACGAGGCTACGCAGCGAGAATTTTTGACCATCATTGACGAGGAAACCGACCGCCTGACGAGTTTGATCGAAAATATGCTGGAATCGGCTCGGCTGCAAAGTCGCACGATTCAGTTTAAATTTCAACCGTTGCGCATGGATGCGTTGATTCGCGATGTGGTGGTACGCGTGCGTACTCGCCGGCCTGAGCTACAGGTGGATCTGGATTTCGATGCCGTTCCGCCTATTTTGGGCGATGGCGTTCGCCTTTCGCAAGTGTTTGAGAATTTGTTCAGCAACGCCATGAAATACGCCCCCGGCTCGCCGATCTCGATCTCGATGCGGGCGGCGGAAAATCTTTTGACGATTGCCTTTCGCGATCATGGCCCGGGTATCCCCAAAGAATATCTGCCCTTCATTTTCGAACGCTTCTATCGCGTTCCTGGGGAGCGCACGGTGACGGGTACCGGGCTGGGCCTGTATATTTGCAAGCAGATTATTCTGGCGCATCGTGGTAAGATTTGGGCAGAATCTGTGCTGGATGAGGGAACGACCTTTTTCATCCAGTTGCCCACCGCTGCTGTTTCTGATTTCTCCCTGGCATGAGGAGGAGAAATGTCTAAACGAATCTTGATCGTGGATGATGAGCCTCGCTATTTGCGCTTGCTGGAGGCCAATTTGCGCACGGAAGGTTATGAAGTGGTCACGGCACAGGATGGTTTACAAGCCATCGAGGTTTTTTCCTCTCAGCCGATTGACCTGGTGTTGCTCGATATCATGATGCCACGCCTGGATGGTTTTGCCACTACCCAACGCCTGCGCGAATTTTCCAATGTGCCCATCATCATCCTGACGGCTAAAGGCGAGGAACAAGATCGCGTCCGGGGCCTGGACCTGGGAGCGGATGACTACCTGGTCAAACCTTTCTCGGCAACGGAACTGCTGGCGCGCGTGCGGGCGGTGTTGCGCCGGGCACAACTTCCCACGGAAATCGGAGCAGCGCGCTTTTTTACTCACGATAATCTCAAAATTGACTTTGCCCGTGCCGAGGTCTGGGTAGGAGAACAACCCGTTTCGCTCTCGGCGACCGAATATCGTCTGTTGCTTCAGTTTGTCCATAACGTTGGCAAAGTGCTCACTTCTGAAGAATTGCTGACCAGCGTTTGGGGACCGGAATACAAAGGTGACAAAGAGATTCTCTGGGTGAGCATTGCTCGCCTGCGCCAGAAGCTGGAAGACGATGCCCACAATCCGCGTCACATTGTCACCCGCTCTGGCCTGGGATATTTGATGCCGCCGATTGAATCATGAACTGGTGAGGTACCCGTGGCCGGGAAAAGAATACTGGTCATTGATGCAGATGTAGCCAGCCGCAACTTTATTGCCCGCACGTTGCAAAAAGAGCAATATGAGGTGGATGTCGCTCCTTCGGGCAAGGAAGGTCTCATTGAAGCCTGGCGGAATCGCCCGGATCTGATCATTATTGACCCGGTGCTGCCCGACCTGAAAGGGGAAACGGTGGCGTTCAAATTACGCCAGGATCCCCGCACCGAGCGCGTGCCTCTGATTGCTCTGAGCAGTGACCCGGCACTCAATCGGCTCAAAGAATGCCTGGATGCGGGTTTTAATGAATACATCGTCAAGTCGGGCCAGGGGATCATCACGCTAAAAGATGCGGTGCGTCGCCTGTTGGGCTTGCAAGCCTTGCCACCGACGGAAGGGGGCTTGCTGGTGGCCTTTTTGAGCGCAAAAGGTGGAACAGGCACCTCTTCTTTGTGTGCCAATATTGCCACCATGATTGCTGCTTATCAGCCAGAAGCCACCGTTGCGGTCGCAGACCTGGTATTGCCCATCGGTTCCATTGCCCAAATTGTGGGCTACCAGGGCCATGAAAACATCGTCACCCTGGCCGACTTGCCACCTCACCTGTTAACCCCAGAGTTTTTGCGTGAACATCTCTCTGAAATAGGGGAATGGCGTTTTCGCTTGCTCGCCGGCTCGCCGGATCCCGAAAGTGCGAACCGTCTCCAGGTGGCCAGAATCAGCGAAATCATCGCGGCATTGCGCGCCGCCTTTGATTTTGTCATCCTCGATGTGGGGCGCTCGCTTTCCAGAATCATCCTCCCGCTCCTTCAACACTCCGATTTGATTGCCCTGATCGTGGGGTCCGACCTCAGCACGACAATGTTGACCAAAACGACGCTGGATTACCTGCATAACAAAGGCATTCACAAGGATGCTATTTATCCCATCCTCAACCGCGCGGTAGGGCTGGAAGGCCTCACCAAAGCGGAAGCGGAGCAATGGCTTGGCATCCCCATTAAACTGACCATTCCCTACCTGGGGAGCAATTTCGTTCTGACCAACAATCAACACATACCGTTCTCGGTTAAATTCCCGCGCGATACGGCCACCCTCTCGCTCAAAGACGCGGCTCAACAAATGGTTGATCTGGCGAACCAGTTACGCAAACAGAAGATGGAGGTAAAGACATGACCATTGAGTTTAACGAACGCGGCAAAATTTTCACCGATATTGTCAGCAAAACCGCGGTGGCAGCCACCATCCAGACCACCACGCATTTAATTCACGGCACCATTCACGTTCGCCACAATGAACGAGTGAAAGATGAACTCGATCGAGATGAGCTCTTCCTGGCTGTCACCGAGGCGAAGGTTTTGGGTGAAGATGGTCAAGTGCTGTTCAGCGCACCCTTTCTGGCTGTGTACCGCTCCCAAATCGTGTGGATCATCCCTGAAGAACAACCCGAAAGCGGAGGACGCCCATGACCCCCTCTGCAGCCTCGCCGCAACGCCTGACTGCCGCGGATTTGCTCAAGTTCAAGCATTATCTGATTGAGACCATTTCGCGCCAGTTGGAAGGGGAGGCTCCGCCCACCGAACGTCGGCGCGAGTTTGTGCTCGAACGTCTAAGAACGATCTTTGAGCAGGCCCGGCTATCTCTCTCCGATGAAATTCGCAATCAACTTTTCAAAGATATTCTGGATGAATTGCTCGGCTATGGCCCCATTCAGCCCTTGCTGGAAGATGACAGCATCAGCGAAATCATGGTAAACGGCCCCAAGAAAATTTACGTTGAGCGCAAAGGACAACTGGTGAAAGTTCCCATTACCTTTGAAGACGATGCTCACCTGACCCGCATTATCGAACGCATTGTCCTGCCCCTCGGCCGTCGCATTGATGCCGATAACCCCACCGTAGATGCGCGCCTGCCCGATGGCTCGCGGGTCAATGCCGTGGTCCCGCCGGTAGCCATTGATGGCCCAATCCTCACCATTCGCAAATTCCGCAAAGATAAATTGACCATCGCTCAACTCATCGAATATGGCTCCCTGACCCAACACATGGCCGATTTTCTCCGTGCCTGTGTGCTGGCGCGCTTGAACATCATCATCTCAGGTGGCACCGGTTCGGGCAAGACCACGTTGCTCAACGCCCTCTCTGGATTTATCCCCGAAAATGAGCGCATTGTCACCATTGAAGACGCGGCCGAGCTGCAATTACAACAAGATCACGTAGTGCGCATGGAAACCAAGCATGGCGGCGAAGATGGCCGCGGCGAGCGTACCATCCGCGATCTGGTGCGGAATGCCCTGCGTATGCGACTCGATCGAATCGTGGTTGGCGAAGTGCGCGGTGGAGAGGCCCTCGATATGCTTCAGGCCATGAACACCGGTCACGATGGCTCCTTGACCACCCTGCATGCCAACTCTCCGCGTGATGCCATTTCTCGCCTGGAGACGATGGTGCTTATATCGGGCATGGATTTGCCCCTCAAAGTCGTGCGCCAGCAAATCTCCTCCGCCGTAGATTTGATCGTTCAACAGACTCGTTTGCGCGATGGCTCCCGTCGCATCACGTCAGTGACTGAAGTGGCCGGCATGGAGGGAGATACCGTTGTCTTGACCGGCATCTTCAAATTTGAACAAACCGGCGTGGACGAAGATGGCAAAATCAAAGGTGAAATGAAACCCACCGGCATCCGTCCGCTCTTCTACCCACGCCTGGAAGCCGCCGGCCTCAAATTGGGAGCCGAAGTCTTTGGTGCCACCATTGCCGATATTCTCGCCAGCAACCGCCAGCGCCGTTAACTAACCTGCACTTCTGCTATAATCGAGTTGCTTTTTATCATTCGGGTAAGGCTAAGGCAAGCATGGATATTCGCACACAAATGACCATCCGCACCAAAAAACTGGGCGTGCTCATCCGCGACGCGCGCCAGGCCCAACGGCGCAGCATCCAGGAATGTGCCGAAGCCCTGGGCGTTTCCACGAGCATCTTTCGGGCCTACGAAGAAGGCCGACGCGCCCCCTCTTTGCCCGAGTTGGAAATCCTGGTCTATTACCTGAAATTGCCCATCAACCACTTCTGGAGCAAAGAGATCCTCTCCGACGACCCCTCGCCCCTCGAACTCCTCGACCTGCCTCGGCTGATCGGTCTGCGTCACCGCATGATCGGCGCCCTCCTGCGCCAGGAACGACTGAACGCCAGCATCTCTCTCAAATCCCTCTCCGAAGCGACCGGCATCCCCGCCGCGCGCCTCAAAGCCTACGAATTGGGCGAGCGCCCCATTCCTCTACCCGAACTGGAAGCTGTCCTCTCCATCCTCGGCGGCCGCATCGAATCCTTCTTCGATCAGGGCGGGCCAGTGGGAAAATGGATGAAAGACCAGAAAGCCATTGAACTTTTCTTGCAACTCCCACCAGAACTGCAAGACTTCGTTTGTCAACCGGTGAACCGCCCTTATCTGGAATTGGCGATGAAACTGAGTGCCCTGTCCACCGAAAAACTGCGCTCCGTCGCCGAAGGTATTCTCGACATCACCCTGTAAACATGAACGAAATCCCTACCCAACTCGTGGAAGCAGGCAAACAAGCCTTCCAGCAAGGCCAATATGAGCAGGCTGCCAGCCTTTTTTCCCAGGCTGCCGAAAAATTCACCCTGGCGGGTGACGCCCTACTGGCTGC
>JBMFPJ010000114.1:0-3275 GCA_049969175.1 Anaerolineae bacterium
AGCCTGCTGCCGGCTCACTTTGTGCATTACAGCCCCACTGAGGGGATCGAGAGCGGACTGTGGGGGCTGGCAGAGAGCGCCAACCTGGCAGTGCAGGAATCCCTGGCCGACCGCGTCGAGATGGAGATCGTCAAATTTCTGCAAAAACAGCCAGGCAGCATCTACCTGGAAATTGAAGCCGCACTGTATGCTCGTTTCCCCGGGTTGCAGACTCCATCTAAAGGATTGATCTATCAGGTGCTGAACGCTTACGCCCTCAAAAATGGCAGTGCCTACCAGTTGCGTCCCGAAGACACACCTGCGGCACGCCGCGTCGAATTGAGCGAAATGCGAGAACAGATCGAAAAAATTGGCCAGCGGCTGGGCTACTCGGTACGCCGGGAAGAGGAGGCCATTTTGTGGGAGGAATCTGGTGAGGTCAAAAGTGCCTTTTACGTGATGGCCTCGGCCTTGCTCTGGCGAGTGGTGCGCGCCAGCCGTTACCCGTCAGGGCGGTGTTTCATTGTGCTACCCGGCGGACGCGCCGCCCTGGCTGCTTACAAACAACAACGCGATCCGGCGCTGGCGTACCGGCTGCGCGGCTGGCGCATCCTCAAATTCCGCCTGGTGCGTGCTCTGGCAGAAATCCCGGTTTTGACGCGCTCTACCTTCGAGGAGCAAATTGCCAGCGATCCCGTGGAGCAGGCCAAAGGGCAATTGATGATGTTTTAGCGAGAGTTGATAAGTAGCAGTATAATCCAGCAGTTCAAATCAACTGCTTATGAAAATCCTGACTGTTCTCACCTACTACCGCCCTCACACTTCGGGGCTTACCATTTATGCCGAACGTCTGGCGCGAGCGTTTGCCCGGCGCGGCCATCAGGTCACCGTAATGACCACTCAGTACGATCCCTCGCTGCCACGCGAAGAGTGGATGGATGGTGTGCGAGTGGTACGTGTGCCAGTAGCCCTGCGCATCAGTAAAGGGGTGCTGGCTCCCACCTTTGGCCTGGTTGCCACCAGGCTCGTCTGGGAGCATGATGTGGTGCAATTGCATTTGCCCCAGTTCGACGCGCCCGGTGTAGCGTTTCGTGGCCGCTTGTTGGGCAAACCCGCCGTACTCACCTATCATTGCGATTTGCTCCTGCCGCCGGGGTTGTTCAACCGCCTGGTTAATTTTGTGGTGCATTTCCAGAACAACCTGGCCGGGATTCTGGCCGACCACATCGTTACCTATACGCAGGATTATGCGGATCATTCGCCATATCTTTCGCGTTACGCCTCCAAGTTAACGCCGATCTTGCCGCCGGTGGAGTTGCCCCCTCCCCTGCCCGGAGCGGTGGAGGCCTTCGCCGAGGAGCATCAAACGCGGCAACGCCGACCCGTGATTGGTATGGCAGCGCGTTTCGCCGCCGAAAAGGGGGTGGAGGTATTGCTGGATGCTTTGCCCATCATTTTGCAAAAATACCCGCATGCCCAGGTGCTTTTTGCCGGGCAATATCAGAATGTGTTGGGCGAGCAAGCGTATTTTGAACGCCTGATGCCACGCATTCGCGAATTTGAGCAAAGTGGACACTGGAAGTTTCTGGGGGTGTTGAATCCGGTGCAAATGGCCGCGTTTTATCCCAACCTGGATGTGCTGACTGTGCCTTCGCTCAATTCCACGGAGGCATTTGGTCTGGTGCAAATCGAGGCAATGATGAACGGTGTCCCTTGCGTGGCGTCGGCGTTGCCGGGGGTGCGCATGCCCGTCCAGATGCACGGGATGGGGCGCGTGGCAAAAATTGGCGATCCGCTCAGTTTAGCGGAAGCCCTCCTCGAGGTCCTGGATGAACCGGATAAATTCCGCGGTGATCCGGCCGCCGTGGCGCGTCAATATGATCCCGATACCGTGGCCGCCGCTTATGAGGCATTGTTCGAGAAGTTGAGGAAGCGCTAATTTCATGGGTTCAAAGGATTTTCTCTATCCGCATTTGCGTGAGTTGCCTTATTTTCGCGCTCTGCTGCGAGCCGTGGAGGCAAGTTACTATCAGCGCCTTGATTTGCCCGCCCCCACGCTGGATGTGGGCTGCGGGGATGGGCATTTTGCTTCGCTGACGTTCAACCGTAAGATTGATGTCGGTCTGGATCCCTGGCATGATCCCATTCACGAGGCCAGGCAGCGCAATGCCTATCGCCTGCTGGTCGAGGCCGATGGGGCGCGAGCGCCTTTCCCCATGGGTTACTTTGCCAGTGCGTTCAGCAATTCGGTGTTGGAGCACATCCCGCACATTGACGCGGTGCTGGCCGAGACGGCACGGGTATTGCGCTCCGGCGCACCCTTTTATTTTTGTGTGCCCAACCCCCGTTATTTTTCAGAGCTTTCGCTTGCTCGCCTGTTGGGCCGCCGTTATACAGAATGGTTCCGCCGTATTTCGCGCGTTCATCATGCCGATGAGCCGCCCGTTTGGGAAGAGCGCCTGGAGCGCGCTGGCTTTCGCCTGGTGAACTGGTGGCATTATTTTTCTCCGGCAGCGATGCGCATGTTAGAATGGGGCCATTACTTTGGCCTGCCCTCCCTGGTGGCCAAAATGTTGACCGGAAAATGGATTCTCGTCCCCGAAAAATGGAATCTGCAGTGGACAGAGCGCCTGGTTCGTCCTTACGCCAGCAACGAGGCGATTGAAAATGGGACATTCACCTTTTACCTTGCGCAGAAAAAATAACGCATTTTGGCCGTTAACTCACGGTCATCTTTTCCACTCGAATGGAAGGTAGCGAGATCGTCATGGCTTTCGACGAAAAATACTTTAGCACCCATACCTACGCAGATGTCTCATTTGGCAAATTCAGCCAGTACTGGTGGTCGAACCGCTTTTATGCCATGCTGGCTCGCCGCTATGGTGAACATGGCACCCGCCTGCTGGAAGTGGGCGCGGGGTTGGGACATCTGGTTGGGCAGCTGGAAGATACTTTCCAGACCTGGGGGATCGACATCAATCATTGGGCTGTCAAGCAATCAAAAAATGTAGTTCGAAAGACCGTCCTCCACACTGCCAGCGCCGAGGAACTTCCCTTCGCCAATGGCGTCTTTGGGGTGGTGATTATCAAGCATATTGTGGAACATTTGCCCCATCCGGCAAAAGCACTGGCTGAAATCAGCCGGGTAACGGCGCCAGGTGGGTTGTTGATTCTGGCCACGCCTAACCTGGATTCCTTGCTGCGACCGTGGAAGGGAGAGCGCTGGATCGGCTTTCAGGACCCCACCCACATCTCGCTCAAACCGCCAGCAGACTGGTTGCGCCTCATTCAAATGG
>JBMFPJ010000114.1:3285-6353 GCA_049969175.1 Anaerolineae bacterium
GGGGTACCGTCCCCTGCGCGTCTTTGCCGATGGGTTTTGGGACGTGCCGTATGTGCCCATCATCCCCAAGCAAATTCAAAAACTGTTCTTCGGCTCACTGGGCGGTTTTCAGGCCATCACCGGTTTGATCTTTCTGCCCGTGCGCTGGGGAGAAAGTGTGATCATCATCGCCCGTAAAAATTAAGATAAAGTTTCATCCCCCTTTTTGAACGACAATTTTATGAGCAACGATTCCCTTCCTCCTCTTTCCTCCCCCTCTTCTGAGCCTACCGTCCTCGATCTCTTCAAAAGCTTTTTCCAGGATCGCGAACGTTTTTGGGCTATTTTACAGGTCTTATCGGCCAGCGAAGAAACGCCCTCCAGCGAAGAAGAACAAACACTTGTTCTGGCAAGCAGCGAGCCGATTCCACAACTGCAGGTGGCGGAACAACCCACCACCACAGGTGGGCCTTTCCCCTGGCGCAGTGTGCTGGCCATCGTCCTGGCGCTCTTCGCTCAGGCCAGCCTGGAGCCTCCTGGGCGCAAGGTGGCTCTGGCGTCAGGCTTTTACGCAATTGCGCTGGGCTTGCTTTTGTGGGCCTCTTGGAAAGGAGAATGGCAGCTACCGGCATTGAGCCCCTCTTCTCGGGCACAGGTTACGATTCCAAAGGTGCCCATGTTGCCTTTGCTCCTTTCTACTGCCCTGGCACTGGCAGCCTTTCTCGAATTCAAAAACAATCTGTTCACTCCCCTTAACCTGACACTGTGGGGGCTTTCGTTGTTCTTTTTCTTCCTGGCACTGTGGGAAAATCCTCTCTCGCTGACCTCGCTGTGGCAGCGTCTGCGGGAGTTTTTGCAGCGCCCGGCCTGGCAAATCAATCTCACCCGCTGGGGCGTGCTGGTGCTGCTGGTGGCAGCCACCGTCACCTTCTTCCGGCTGTATCGCATTGATGCGGTTCCCGCCGAACCTTTCAGTGATCACGCCGAAAAAATCCTGGACGTCTATGACATCACGCAAGGGCAAACGCACATTTTCTTCCCGCGCAACACCGGCCGCGAGGCCATTCAAATGTACTGGACGTTGCTCATCGCTAAAGTGTTTGGCACTGGCCTGTCGTTCCTCAGCCTGAAGCTCGGCACGGCGCTGCTCGGCCTGCTCACTCTGCCCTATATGTACTGGCTGGGGAAGGAATGGGGCAGTTCACGGCTGGGGCTGCTGGCGATGTTTTTATTTGGGATCGCCTACTGGCCGAATGTGATCTCCCGCATTGGATTGCGCTTTCCCCTCTACCCGCTTTTCGTTGCCCCTACGCTTCTTTACCTGACCCGCGGGCTGCGCACCCGTCAATTGAACGATTTCTTGCTCTCTGGCCTGTTCCTGGGATTGGGCCTGCATGGTTACAGTCCCTTCCGCATCATGCCTTTCGTTGTCGTCGCGGCCTTTGGGGTGTACTGGCTGCATCCCCAAGCAGTTGGTACACGCCGACAGGCAGTCAGCTGGTTGCTCATCATCGCCTGGACTTCCCTGCTGGTCTTCTTGCCATTGTTGCGTTACGCTCTGGAGCACCCCGATATTTATTCCTACCGCGCCTTCTCCCGCCTGGGGAGCATCGAGCAGCCCTTGCCCGCCCCGGCCTGGCAGATCTTTCTGAACAATTTCTGGCGTGGACTGCAAATGTTCCATTGGGACGATGGCGAAATTTGGGTCAATTCCATCCCTCATCGCCCGGCCTTGGATGTGGTCACGGCCGTACTCTTCCTGTTTGGGGTGGTTTTGTTGCTGCTCCGTTATGCCCGTCAACGCGAGTGGCGCGACCTGTTCTTGCTAATTTCCATTCCCTTGCTGCAATTGCCCTCCACGCTTTCCCTGGCTTTTCCGGGAGAAAACCCGGCATTGAACCGCGCCGCAGGCGCGGCGGTGGTGGTCACCCTCATCGCTGCGCTGGCGCTGGATGGCCTGATCGCCGCTTTCGCGTCCGGGCAGAAGCGAGGGTGGGCCGCCCTGGTGGTGGGATTCTTGCTGTTCACCGCGCTCAACCAGAATTACGATCTGGTCTTCCATCAATTCGATCAGCAATATCGCGAGGGGGCATGGAACACTTCCGAAATGGGCAAAGTCATTCAACAATTCGGCCAGATGTATGGGCAAACCGATAGCCTGTGGATCATCCCGTATCCTTACTGGGTGGATACGCGCCTGCCCGGCATATGGGCCGGCATCCCTAATCGCGATTTTGCCATCTTCCGCGAGAATCTGCCGGAGACATTGAGTACGCCTTATCCGAAATTGTTTATTTATCGCCCCGATGACGTGGAAAGTGAGGCGGCGCTGCGTGCCCTGTATCCACAAGGCACAATCAGTCGTTATCACTCAGCCTATGCCAACAAAGATTTCATGATGTATTTTGTCCCTGCGGAATAGTCTTTCACACCCATAAAACTTATGAACAAGCAACGCACCTGGATTTACGACCTGCTTTTGATTGGTATTTTGTTGCTGGCAGCCTGGTTGCGCCTGACGGGCGTCAACTGGGGCGAAGGTCAGCATCAACACCCGGATGAATTGTTTTTGAGCAGCGTGCTGGATAACCTGCACCCTAAAAAGTGCCTGGACGTCACACTACCCATTGAGGCCTGTCCGCCAGAACAGCAACGCTGGCTGGGCTTGCTGGATTACTTCAACACTGACACCTCCCCGCTCAACCCGCATAATCGCGGCTTTTCGTTTTTTGTCTATGGGACATTGCCCCTTTTCATCGTGCGTTACACGGCAGAATTTTTGGGGAAAACCGACCCCGGCGCGCTCAAAATTCTGGGGCGACAGTTCTCGGCGCTGGCCGATCTGGGTACACTCTTGTTGCTCTATTTCATCGTCTCTCGCCTGTACCAGCGACGGCTGGCGCTGCTGGCCACGCTCTTTTCGGCCCTGGCGGTGATGCAAATTCAGCAATCGCATTTCTTTACCACCGATTTATTCGTCAATCTGTTCATGTTCCTGGGGATTTGGTTTGCGGTGAACATCGCCCGCCGTCCCGCTGATGAGGCGCTGCTGCGCCAGAACAATGAACCGCTGGAAGGCTATCTGTTAC
>JBMFPJ010000115.1:0-6346 GCA_049969175.1 Anaerolineae bacterium
GCGACAATGTCAGGGTTCGAAGGGCGAAAACAGTCGGTGCAGGCAGGGAGGTAGCAGTGGGTGAAGTGCAGGCGAGCAACATGCTCACCAACACAAGGGAAGGGACAAGCCGGGCAATGGAATTGCATCTCATCTCTCACATCTCCTTCTAAAACGGCGACTACCTCAAATCATTATACACTCTGCGAAATGTGAAACAATCGAAAAAATCGGCGGATTTACCTGAATTTTTGTGCACCCATCTGTCCCCCTTTTCCCTTCCAGTCTCTCCGCTACCCGTTCAAAGGTCTCTCGCCCGGCACCTCAAAGCGTGTTTTAAATGTTCCAACCACAGATGAACATAGATAAATTGGATTTGCAAGGTAATTTCATCCCGTTTTCTTCAGAATCAGTGTTCATCCGTGTTCATCTATGGTAAACCCCGATTTATAAAACACGCTCTGAGAGAAGATGATAGTACTCAACGCCGTATTTCAGCAGCGCTGCCTCTTCCAGGTCCCTCAGGGGGTGCCTTTTGCCTCTTGGGCCATTTTCTGGGCCACTTTCTTCGCCACCATGCCAAAGCCAGCCACCGGGTTTGCCAGCGTAGTCAGGACGACATCTAAAATATCCGGCGCCATGCGCTGAACATTGCGAAGATGACGCGCCAGGGCGCTTTCGTCGGCCTGCTCGCCCTTTTGAGCCTCTTTTTCAACCTCCTGTAGCTCGGCTTTGACATCTGTTTTCTCGATGGGCGAGAGGGCAGGGTGTTCATCCACCATGTGATAAATAGCCACAAAAGTGGGAACATGGGTCGTAGAATTTGAATGGACGACATTGTTATTCCCCACTACGATATTGCTCCCACTTACATTTCCACCGATAACTACACTGCCATCACCAGCACGCAGCGAACGTTTCTCTTTTGCCATTTTATCCTCCGTCTGAAATCAAAAAGAATGGGCGATTAATGTCTATCATCTTCGCTCAGTTTCGGCGCGATGACCACGCGGAATCCCAGGTCGTCATTAAACATCAACGGAATGGACCAATTGCAAAACGAACAACGCGCAAACCATTGATAACCGATCCACGAACCGCCGCGCACGACGCGATAGCGACGATCTTCATCATACCAGGTATTGATCCACTCCCAAACATTGCCGCTCATATCCCAGGCACCTACCGGGCTGAGGCCTTGCGGGAAAGTACAGACGGCAGTCGTTCCCCCCAGGCCCGAACCGGAAGGTTCGCTATCCCAGGTATTGGCTGCATTTTTGTCAAAAGAATCTCCCCAGGGATATTCGCGGCCTTCGGTGCCACGTGCAGCACGCTCCCATTCTTTATCCAGGGGGAGGCGCACCACGTAGCCTTCGGGCAAAGCGACAATTTTGGTGGTCAACCAGTTGCAGTAGGCTTCGGCCTCATACCAGTTAATGCCCACCACCGGCACAATGGGGTTGCTCAATTCGACATTATGCCAGTAATATGGAGCGCTACGTCGCGAGGATGGGCGATGCTCCAACCACTCGCGCTCGATCATGTCCAAATCTTGCTCGTCATATTTGCCAGTGCGCCAGGCCCAGCCTGCCTCGCTCCAGAATTGAGGGTTTTGATACCCCCCCTCCTGCACAAAGCGGGCGAATTGAATGTTGACGACCGGATATTTGGCAATCCAAAAGTTGTATGGAATCTCAACGACTTCTTTGCGAATCCTATATTGAAACGGGCCGGCGGGCACTTCAACGAAGCGATCTAGGTCACCTGGTCGCCAGCCGAAACGACCCAACAGCAGGCCAGCGCGCCGCCTGAGTTCAGGGCGAACCGCCCCATCTTGCATGGTCGGAATCAACTCCTGGATGACATGCTCTCGCGTCCGGGGCAGGACCCCGCCGGGCCAGGTATCGAGCACGGCTTCACCTGCCAGCACCACCGCCTCGCCGCGCGGACCCGGTTTCAAATCCACCAGCAAATCAACGGTTTCGCCAGCCACTTTGGGCAATTGCTGACGCAGACCAAGATAACCGATGGTAAGTAAGGTTACTTCACGCCAGGCCTGTTCCCCAACATGCGGAGCAAGCACCTCCACGATCGGGCCAGCATTGCCCTGTCCACCCAGAGCAATGGCTACCGCTGCCAGATACTCTTCAAAGGTCAGGTGGATAAAGCCATACTCACCCGGGCCACGCTCCAGTAACAAGGCGGCATGTTCACGGACATCGCTCAAGAACTGGTGCGCTGAAAGTTGTGGGATAGGATCGCCTCGTTCGGCGAAAATTTCTTCCAGTTTGCGGCGTAAATCTTCGCGGCGAACTAATCCCACCCCCGGGCTGACTTCGTGCATCCACAAAGCAAGTGGCGCCAGGACGCGCACGGTTTGAATTTCATCGAGGTCCCGACTAGGGGCGCGTCCGCTCAGGCTGCGGGCACGGTTCCAGGTTGAGAGCAAGGTAGCTACATATTGATCATATAATTGAACGCGCCGTTCGGGGAGGGAAACGCCCTGGCGCTTCATCAAAGCCAGGATGGTCAAGAGGAGCGGCGTGGAGGCCAGCTGGCGCACGCCTGGATTCTGGCGGATGGCCTCAAGCAATTCGCGACGTTCTTGCTCGGCATCGGCTTTGGCGATGAGAGTATTGCCCTGCGCCTGTTTTTCGATGGTGTGCATCCAGCGGGTAACGAATTCCTCGATTTCATCGTCCTCAAAATCTACCAGGGTGCATTCCACCAGGTCTTCGGCAGAGGGGCGCACGGCCCGGTAGCCGACGACGCGACTGGTGAGCACAAATTTGTTGCCTCCGCGACGATGAAAAGCGTAGAAGTCAGTTACACGTTCGACGACTGTATTACGCATTCCCAGGTCACGAATTTCATCCAGGCCATCCAGTAAAATCAAGGCCCGACCAGCCTTGAGCGCCTCGTGAAGCATGGCACCAATGGGCAAATGAGCGCCGATGCCAGCAAAGTATTCGGCGATAAAGTCATCAAGAGGAATTTCACGGGTTTGCAGAGCATTGGCAAAGGCAGCCAGCGGGAGCAAGATGGGCAGGCGATCACCCAATCCAAGCACTTCCCCTTCACCGCTGGCCAGGCGTAGGGCCAGGTATTTGAGGAAAGTGGTCTTGCCTGCGCCCGGATCACCCAGCACGATCAGGCCGGAGTGATGTTGCAGCACTTCTAACAGGGGAACAGGATCCCCTAAACAAGCAGAGTACTGGCTGCCCTCGTCCAGGTCGCGACCGGCCAGCCTCAGGTTGCGCGCCCAGGTTTCGCCTTCGGGTAGTTCCAGGCGAGCCCTGAGAGGGACGTATAAATCCAGCAGACCCAGGCGTAAAGGTACGCGATCCGAAACCCCCATCCCTTTAAAGCTGAGGTAATAATGTCGGTCCAGCAAATAGTTGAGGTAGGCTTCAGTAGCGGCGTGCAGATCATCAGCAGGCAGATCCGGCTGAAGGTCCTGCCAGAAGCGCTCAGCGAGGACAACGGTTTGGGCATGGATGATGGTGCTATCGCTTACATCTCCTCTTAAGGCAATGCTCCGATTCCCAGCGCGGATCGTTTCATGAGAAGTACTGCTTTTTTCTTGAGCCAGCTGAGCGCGCAAGGCCTCAATTTCTGCTTCCAGTTCGGCAATTTTTTTGGCCACCACGCTATCGCCCAGTTCATCACGCAGGGCTTCCAGGCCAGCGATTTTTTGCTTCAGTTGGGTGATTTTTTTGGGTTGCGCCATAGAACCTCTTCACCTGATTTCGCATAATAGTATACATTTTTTTTTAACAGACGGCTTAACCAAATTGAAAGGTTGAGCCTACTACAAAAAGGTTGTTTTTCGTGCAGGCAAGCGGTTTTGAGAAAGCCGTGTTTGATAGAACGCGCACCATTGACAAGCTAAAAAAATGGCCTATAATCTGATGAAACTTTAAAGGCTGTGACGAGGACGAGTACACGTTGAACGACGGTACAGAGAGCAGGCGGTTGGTGAAAGTCCTGCCTGAAACGACAGCGTGGAATGGACCTCTGAGCCGCAGGGCAAAAATTCAGTCAGAATGAGTAGCCTGAGACGGGGGGCTCCCGTTATCGAGCCAGGGTATTTATTATTGACCACGGTCAATCAGCGTACCCGTAACGAGTGAGGCTGGCTTTTCCCCGTTGCATCACAACGGGTTTTTTGATTAAAGCAGCCTAACTTGGGTGGCACCACGGATTCACGTCCGTCCCATGTCGGGACGGACGTTTTTGTTTAGGCCTTGAATTCAGAAAAGGAGAACCAACCCCATGGACAACATTCTCTTGCAGTCCCAGACGATTCTGCAATCCACAGAGGCATTTCCTATCGAGGATCGCTCGTTACCAGCTGATGAGGTCATTGAAGAACAACAACATGAAAATTTAGAACGTCCTTTTCCAACGATCTTCGTACCCTGAAATTTGCCGGAGAGGAGAGAAAATGTACGCCCTTCCTTTTCATCCCCCCTGACTATCCACCTTCACGCCCATCTAAAACTACAAATCTAAAATCCGTAAATCGCACATCTAAAATCATTTTTCGGAGGTTCTCATGTCTGATCAAACCCGTTTTCTTTTGAACGAAACTGACCTGCCCCGCGACTGGTACAACATCAACGCCGACAGTCCCGTCCCCCCAACGCCTGTATTCCGCCCGGATACGTTAGAACCGGTCACACCTGACTTTTTGTCTGTGCTCTTCCCCATGGAGCTGATCTTACAGGAAGTTTCGACCGAACGATACATTCAGATTCCCGAGGAAGTGCGCGAAATTTACAAATTGTATCGCCCCACTCCTTTGATCCGCGCCCGGCGGCTGGAAAAAGCGCTTGGCACACCTGCCCACATCTACTACAAGTACGAAGGAGCTTCACCAGTAGGCAGCCATAAAGCGAATACAGCACTGGCCCAGGCGTTTTACAACAAGGCCGCAGGGACAAAAGCCCTGACTACAGAAACTGGCGCCGGGCAATGGGGATCGGCACTTTCGCTGGCCTGTAACTTTTTCGATCTTGACCTGGAGGTGTATATGGTCAAGGTCTCCTATCAACAAAAACCTTATCGGCGAATTTTGATGGAATCATACGGCGCCCAGGTCTTTGCCAGCCCCACCGACCGCACAAATTACGGGCGTTCCATCCTGGCCAGTGACCCCAACAGCCCGGGTTCGCTGGGGATTGCCATCTCGGAGGCCGTAGAAGTAGCGGCGACCTCGGGCGGAGGGAAAAAATACAGCCTGGGTTCCGTGCTTAACCATGTCTTGCTCCATCAAACAGTGATCGGCGAGGAGGCCCTGAAGCAGATGGATCTGGCCGGGGAATATCCCGATGTGGTGATCGGCTGCGTGGGTGGTGGCTCGAATTTTGCTGGAATTGCTTATCCGTTCCTGCGCGAGAACCTGAAGAACGGACAGCGCACCCGTCTGCTGGCGGTGGAGCCAACCGCGGCGCCTTCTCTGACCAAAGGAGTGTACGCCTTCGATTACGGCGACACCGCTCGTATGGCGCCCATCGTCAAGATGTACACCCTGGGACACGACTTTATTCCACCCGCTATTCACGCCGGCGGATTGCGCTATCATGGCATGGCACCCAGCCTGTGTGCTCTATATGATGCCGGGTATATCGAGGCAGTGGCTGTACCCCAAATTCCCACTTTCGAGGCAGCGCTCCAATTTGCCCGCACAGAGGGAATTCTCCCTGCACCTGAATCGGCACACGCCATCCGCGCCGCCATTGACGAGGCCCTGGATGCCAAAGCCAAAGGCGAAAAGCGCGTCATCCTGTTCAACCTTTCAGGCCACGGCAACTTTGATATGTCGGCTTATGAGGCGTATTTGAGCGGAAAATTACAAGATTACGAATACCCCGCCGAGGCCGTCCAGGCCGCCATTCAAAAATTACCCAAAGTGGAATTGCCCGCCTGAGGCCCCCAACAACAGACTTCCGAAGCCAAAACTTCGGAAGTCTGTTGTTTTCATTCTTCGCCTGGCTCACCAAAGACGACCACAACAATATGTTGATTCAAAAAGCGCGGCGTCGAGCCTTTTCCGGGAACGATCTGCCCCAACGTGTAGCCGCCTACAAGGGGAATTTCGCTGCTGATGATTTCCTGCACGGCGGCAATCTCGGCGCCAGGGGTGGCTTTGAGCAACATTTGCCAGGCCACATCTACCAGAATCAGCGCAAAGAAAGGACGGCTATTGCCCAATTCAAGCAACGCCTGTTGCGCCGCCTGGCGAGCCGCCTTTTCGCAGGAAAAACGGCTACCGATCAATAAATAGGCATCCGCGCCATCGCGCACGGGGGCATACATGCGAAAGCTACCATCCGCTTCTACACGAATGGGGGAGCGAACAACC
>JBMFPJ010000116.1:0-6282 GCA_049969175.1 Anaerolineae bacterium
AGCTACCCATCCACAGCAAAATCTTTGTGCATGGCCCCGTCGGAAGCGGCAAAACCACCGCCGCGCTGAGCCGATTGCACTTTTTGCTCGCTGAGGGCATCCCCGCCGAATCCATCCTCCTGCTCACCCCCCAACGCACCTTACAGGAACCCTACCTTGACTTGCTCATCAGCCCGGAGCGAGGAGCCGGCGGCGAAGTCACCCCGGCAACGATCGGCGGCCTGGCACGGCGCATGGTGGACCTGTTCTGGCCGCTCGCCGCCGAAGCGGCCGGCTTTGCTCACCCGGACCAGCCACCCATTTTCCTCACCCTGGAAACGGCGCAATATTACATGGCGCACCTGGTGCGCCCCCTGCTGGATGCCGGCTTTTTCGAATCGGTCACCATTGACCGTAACCGCCTGTACTCGCAAATCATTGACAACCTCAACAAATCGGCCCTGGTCGGCTTTCCCTACACCGAAATTGGCGCACGTCTGCAATCTGCCTGGGCAGGTGAGCCCGCCCAATTACGAGTTTATGCCGATGCGCAAGAGTGCGCCACGCGTTTTCGCCAGTATTGCCTGGAACACAACCTGTTGGACTTTTCCCTGCAACTGGAGGTCTTCGCCAGTCATCTCTGGCCTCACCCCCTGGTACGCCAGTTTCTTACCCGCACCTACCGCCACCTGATTTGGGACAACATCGAAGAAGACGCCCCGCGCGCCCACGACATCATCGCCGAATGGCTGCCTGAACTCGACAGCGCCCTCCTGATCTTCGACGAAGGCGGCGGCCACCGCTCTTTCCTCGGCGCTGACGTAGAAAGCGCCTGGACTTTGAGCGAAGGATGCGATCAGCGCCTGGCTTTTCCACAAAACCTGGTCATGCCTGAACCCATCCGCCAGCTGAACACCCTGCTGATAAGCGACATTGTCCCTCACCTGATCGCCGCTGAAGAAGCAACCACGCCCCTCCCCCCGGAATCGATCCCCGTTGTGGCACGCCGCTTCTACCCTGAACTCCTGGATGCCATCGCCGACGAAATCCAGCGCCTGATTTTCGAAGAAGGCCTCCCTCCCTCCGAAATTGTCATCCTGGCCCCTTATCTTTCAGACGCGCTACGCTTCTCGCTGCTCAACCGGCTGGAAGCGCGCCAGATCCCCGCGCGTTCTCACCGCCCCTCGCGCTCTCTGCGCGACGAACCGGCCTCTCAGGCGCTGCTCACCCTGGCAGCCCTCGCCCACCCCCAATGGGGAATTCACCCGCCCAAACCCGATCTGGCCTATGCCCTGGTGCAAGCCATTGACGGCATGGACCTGATACGCGCCCAATTACTCACCGAAATCGTCTATCGCCGAGACCTCATCCTGACCCCCTTCGACGGCATCAAACCTGAAATGCAAGAAAGAATCACCTTCACCCTCGGCAACCGTTACACTACCCTGCGCGATTGGATCCTTGCCTATCGTCAAGAAACGCCCCTGCCCCTCGATCACTTCTTCCGCAAGCTGTTCGGAGAAGTACTCTCGCAGCCCGGCTTCGGTTACCATCGCGATTTCGATGCGATCCGCGTGGCCGCCAGTCTGATCGAATCGGTCAAAAAATTCCGTCAGGCCATGGAAACCTCCCTTTCCACAACCGCCGAGAGTAATTTCGACTTGGGACAGGAATACCTGCAAATGCTGCAAGAAGGAGTCATCGCCGCCTCCTACGTTGAATCCTGGCGAATTGCCAGCAAAGAAGCCGTCCTCATCGCTCCCGCCTACACCTTCCTGATGATGAACCGTCCAGTCAGCGTGCAATTTTGGCTGGATATTGGCTCCAGCGGCTGGTACGAACGCCTGAGCCAACCGCTCACCCATCCCTACGTTCTGAGTCGCCGCTGGCCTGCCGGCCGCATTTGGAGTGACGCCGACGAAGTCGAAGCCAGCCGCCTGGCGCTGGCCCGCCTGGTCTCTGGTCTGCTGCACCGCTGCAAACAACGCGTGTACCTCGGCCTGGCCGAGCTGGGTGAAAGCGGCTTCGAACAACGCGGCGAATTGCTGCGCGCCTTCCAAAAACTGCTCACCCAACCCCAATAATTCCTCTCCTCGGAGCACAATCTGATGGATTCATCCCTTCGTCCCTTCTTTGCGCCACGCGGCGTGGTCGTCGTCGGCGCATCCACCTCCCCCGAAAAACTCGGCTACGGCGTGGCACGTAACCTGGTACAAAGCGGCTACGCCGGCGCCATCCACTTCGTCAGCCAGCGAGCGGGACAATTATTCGGGCGTCCCATCTACACCAGTCTGAGCGAAGTGCCCGAACCGGTAGATTTGGCCATTCTCATCGTCCCCCCATCAGTCACTCCCGAAAGCATCCGTGCCTGCGCCGAACGCGGCATCCACGCCGCCATCATTGTCTCTGCCGGTTTTCGCGAGGCCGGCGCCCAGGGCGCAGCCCTGGAGGCCGAATGCGTGCGCATCGCCCGCGAGAACAGAGTCCGTTTGCTTGGCCCCAATTGCATTGGTACCATCGATACCCACCTTCCCCTCGACACCACCTTCCTGCAACCGCCCATGCCTGCCGCCGGTGGTATTGGCTTTCTCTCGCATTCCGGCGCTTTTTGTGCCGCCATCATTGACTGGGCGCGGCAGCAGGGCTTCGGCTTTTCGCAACTGGTCAGCCTGGGCAACCAGGCCGACGTAACCGAAACCGATATGCTCCCTCTGCTCGCCGCCGACGAACACACCCGCGTCATCGTCCTGTACATGGAAAGCGTATCTGCCGGCAGACGGTTCATTGAAGTTGCCCGCCAGGTTGCCCGAGAAAAACCCGTCATCGCCCTCAAAGCAGGTCGCTTCGCCGCCGGACAAAAAGCCGCAGCCTCCCACACCGGTGCGCTGGCCGCTTCTGACACTGCCTTTAGCGCTGCCTTTGAAAAAGCCGGCGTGCTACGCGCCGAAACCGCCGAGCAAATGTTTGATTGGGCCAGGATATTAGAGACTTCCCCTCTGCCCCGCGGCCGGAACATCGCCATCCTGACCAATGCCGGCGGCCCGGGCGTGATCGCCGCGGATGCGCTCGAGACGAACGGCCTGCAGCTGGCCCCTCTGAGTGAATCCACTCTTCAGGCGCTTGCCGCCCACCTGCCCCCCGCGGCCAGTGTGCGCAACCCGGTAGATATGCTCGCCTCTGCCTCCCCCGCCGACTATGCTTTCTGCCTGCATACTCTGCTGAGCGACTCCAACGTAGATGCCGCGCTGGTCATCCTGCCGCCACCGCCCATGTTCAAGGCCGAAGATGCCGCTGCGGAACTGGTCGCAGTCATCCGCCAGTTCGACAAGCCCGTGGCTATCGCCCTGATGGGATCCACGTTGGTAACAGAAGCGTACAAGGTCTTCCAACAAGCTGCCGTGCCGACTTACCCCTTCCCTGAACGCGCCGCATCAGCCCTGGGCGCTCTGGCACAACGCGCCGGGCAGATCCGTCGGCTACAGGAACCGCTGTGGCAGCCAGAGAAAATCGCCTCTTCTCCCACCCCACTCTCTGGCGAGGAACTCCTGCAGGCTTACCAGATTCCCACAGCTCCGCTGCGCCTGGCACGTGGTGCGCAAGAGGCAGCCACCCTCGCCCGCGAATTGGGTTTTCCGCTGGTCATGAAAATCGCCTCCGCGGATATTTTGCATAAATCTGATGTGGGAGGCGTTCTGCTAAATCTGGGCGATGAGCAGGCAGTCATTTCTGGTTACACGCAACTCATCGAGCACGTCCGCACCGTCCGCCCACAGGCACGGCTGGAGGGCGTGTACCTTCAGCGGCAAATCCCAACTGGTCAGGAGGTCATCGTCGGCATGACGCGAGATGCGCACTTTGGGCCGTTGATGATGTTCGGCTCTGGCGGGGTGGAAGTGGAGGGACTCAAAGATGTAGCCTTCGCCCTGGCTCCGTTGAATCCGGCTGAGGCGGAGGAAATGATCCGCAAGACATGGGCGGGGAGAAAACTTCGGGGGTTTCGCAACATCCCTACGGGGGACGAAGCTTCGGTTGTAGACATCCTGATTAAACTTTCGCACCTTGTGCTGGAACATCCCGAAATCCGCGAAATCGAGATCAACCCCCTGCGAGTATTGCCGCAGGGAGCCATTGCCGTGGATGTGCGCATGAGGCTCGCCAAATAAAAACGGGAGATTGAGTCATGCTCACTGTTACCTCCCTTATCTACTATCCCATCAAAGCCTGTCGCGGCTTTGAGGTCAGCGCGGCGAAGATGGAGCGTATGGGGCTGGAACATGACCGCCGTATGATGGTGGTCACTCCGCAAGGAGAGTTCCTGACTCAACGCGAGCACCCGCGCCTGGCGCTGGTCACTCCCACCCTGCAAGGCGACCTGCTAGAGCTTTCTGCCCCTGGATTCGATTCCCTGCGGCTTTTCATCCGAAAGCAGGGAACACCCGTGCCAGTAACCATCTGGAAGAGCCGCGGCGTGCAGGCCGTGGACCAAGGCGAGGAGGCGGCGGAATGGTTTTCTGAATGGTTAGGAGCGCCGGTCCGCCTGGTGCATCTGGCAAGCGGATACATCCGCCGCATCAACGAAAAATACGCCGTCAACGCCGATGATCACACTGCGTTTGCCGATGGCTATCCGGTTTTACTTGCTTCGGAAGATTCGCTGGCCGATTTGAACGCTCATCTACCCTCCCCCATCCCCATGAATCGATTTCGTCCCAACCTGGTGGTGCGCGGCGCAGCCCCCTTCGCCGAAGACAGATGGAGGCGCGTGCGTATTGGTGAGGTGGAGCTGGCTGTGGTCAAGCCCTGTGCGCGCTGCGTGGTCACCACCATTGACAAAACCACCCTGGCGCGCAGCCCCGAACCCTTGCGCACGTTGAGCACCTATCGGCGCGGCGAAAGCGGTGTCTTGTTCGGGATGAACGCCATCCCGCTGAACGAAGGTTTCCTCGCCAGCGGAATGGCGGTTGAAATCCTGGCCTGATCTTTAACTGCTCTGCTGCAATCATACGATTTGGGAAATTCGTGAAATTCGAGGCAAAAGAGCCCCAAGCTCATTGCAGATAAAGTCTTTTTCCCTGGGCGCCTCATGCGGGCACGATAGACCCGGCATATTTATCTGCGAATAACGCCGGCTGGCCGCCTGTGTGCCAGAAGAGCACCGTTTCATCCTTGTGGAAAAAGCCCTTGCGAATCAGGTCCACCAATCCTGCCGCGGCGCGCCCGGTATAAACCGGATCGAGCAGCAGGCCTTCCCAGCGAGCGAACAAATGGACGGCCTCCCGCTCTGCATCCGTCAACACTCCATAGCCGGCGCGGCAATAATCGGCATTGGCCAGCACATCCTGCCGTCCAAAGGTGATGCGTTCTCCCAATTTTTCCGCCGCCTGCGAAGCCAACGCCGAGACGTGTTCCCTCAGCCAGTCTTCAGATTCATCAATGCTAATCCCCAACACCTTCCCCTGGAAGCCAAATAAGCGCTGACCTAACACCAAGCCGGCATGTGTACCGCCAGAAGAAGTCGCAAACACAATCCAATCTACCGGCACGCCCTGTTGGAGAAATTCCTGCATGGCGTAGGCATAGCCCAAAGCCCCGGTTGGGCTGGAGCCACCATAGGGGACAAGATACGGCTGCTTGCCCTGCACCATCGCCTGAGCAAAAGTCTCCTGCAACACCCGCTCACGATCTTTACGGTCTGCCACATGGACGATCTGCGCCCCAAACAGCTGATCCAAGAGCAAATTGGCCGAGGGTTGAGCAGGCCATTCCCCGGTCAGGACCAGAATACACTCCAAGCCAAAGCGTGCCGCTGCGGCCGCGGTTTGACGGCAATGATTGGATTGAATCGCCCCGGCAGAGATCAACGTGCGTGCCCCCTGAGCCTGGGCCTCCGCCACCAGGAACTCCAATTTCCGGGTCTTATTCCCGCCAAAGGCCAGGCCCGTCTGGTCATCGCGCTTGACCAGTAAACGTGGCCCGCCCAACGCCTGTGAAAGTCGCGGCAACTCCTCGACGGGCGTAGGCAAATGAGCAAAACGGAGACGTGGAATCATAAACACTCCTTTCGTAACTACTCCGCCAGCGCCTGACGCGTCCGCGCTCGACCGCGAGCACGCATCACCCCCAACAGGCGTGGCATTACTTCTGTATAGAGCTGGTACCACAAGCGCACTGGCACATAATCCCAGGCGCCCAGAGTTCGCACCACCTGCCCACCGAATCCTTCCTTGAAGCGAAACACTCCCCACATCCGATCGCTTTCGGCAAACTCATCGGGCGCACCCCACAGGTCATACACCTGGCAGC
>JBMFPJ010000117.1:0-6270 GCA_049969175.1 Anaerolineae bacterium
GCTGTGACCCATGAAATGGGCTTTGCTCGGGCTGTGGCCAACCGCATGGTTTTCTTCGATAAAGGGGAAGTCGTAGAAGAAGGCACTCCCGAACAGATCTTCACCGATCCCCAAAATGAACGAACAAAACTTTTCCTCTCTCAAATATTGCGCCATTGATGTATTTCCACTTGACGCAAAAAGGGCGAGACGCGTCTCGCCCTTTTGCTTTTCGTGACCTTTTACTGCATAAGGGGTTAAACATTACAAGTCTGACCGGTAAAATCAGGAGCAGTCGAATGAGCGAAACGAGCAAATCTTTTTTTGAAAACCCGGATGTGCAGGTTGAGACAATCCCAGTGGGGCAGGGGGTTCCTTTTGGAATGGCACAGGTTTACAATTCAAAAGTTGGCCTCGGCGGCGTTTATGGAACGTGGGGCGCAAGTTACGATAACAATGCTCTCCAGATTTTAATCACCGAACGCCTGGGCGAACCCCTCGCTGCCAATGAGACTATGTCACTGGATCAATTGGGCTTTTTATATCGCCACCATGTCCCGCTACTCTCTGAGGAAGAACATCTGGAACTGGAAGTTGAAGTGGGCGCGCGCTTATTGCGACAGGCAGCCCTGGTCAATGGTTGGGAGCCTGCGGAGGTGCAGGCGGTTCTTATCGGGATGAGCGGGCCGATTGCCGACGATTATCTGGAGAGAATCACCCAACGTGCCGGCATCCCCCAACATGCTTTGAAGGTAAGTATCCACAAAGCCTGCGATGGCTCCGTTGCTGGCCTGCATCTGGCCTTGAATCCGGGCCTGGCTCGCCCTGGCGAGATGAATCTGGCTGAAGAATTGCGCGGTAAGAAAGTCCTGGTAGGGGGTATTGAGGGATTGAGCCGTTTCATCCAACACTCGCGTGACAAAAATGCATTGCAACTGTTCGGAAACGGGGCTGGCGTCATTGGGATAGTGCCGGGAGAATCACTGCAATTCCTGGTCGGCAAGACCTTTGAGGCTTTTGATGAAGAAGGTGTTCTGGCTGTTCGAATGGACTATCCCCATAGCCGCCAGAGAATCCCTGGCCATTCCCTGGTGGAAATTTCTACTGCAGGGCATTCCCATCTTCGTCTAGCCGGCCTGATGCATGAGCCTGATGGAGGAGCCCCCATTGAAATGGCCGGCCCAATGGGGATGGTCAAACTTTTTGTGCGCACTGGCGTTCAGGTTGTGCAAGACGTCTTTCACGCTTATCAGCAGTTCCTGGCTCAGCTGGATAAGCCAGGGAAACAACTGATCACCGGCATTGTCCATCACGCCAACTATAAAATCAATCAGTTGAAAGCCAAACACCTGCAAAATTTAGGCATTGAATTCCCGATGCCCTGGTTATTGAGTGAATTTGGCAATATCAGTGCCGCATCGAACATGATCGCCTTCTTGCGCAAATTGCCAGATCTAAAACCTGGTGACCATATCCTCTTTGATGGCTTTGGCGCAGGCACCTATTATGATGTGTTGGCCGTCGCCCTCGGCGGCTAGGAATGCCCCGCACAAAAATAAATTGCCCGGACGGAAAACCCGCCGGGCAATTTTTCTTTCAATCTGATGCCAGTGCATCTGGCATTTCGGCAACCGCCGCCTCACTCAGGCCGTATTGTCTTTCCATCTCATGCCTGAATTGCTGTGTGTACAGGCGATAATAGTGGCCATGTAATTTCAACAGCTCGGCATGAGTGCCCATTTCGGCAATACGTCCGTTTTCGATGACCACAATACGGTCGGCGCGGCGAATGGTGCTCAACCGATGGGCAATGATAAAAGAGGTACGTCCCTTCATCAGCGCCTCCATGCCACGCTGGATCAGTGCTTCGGTTAAGGTATCCACGCTGGAAGTCGCCTCGTCCATAATAAAAAGTTCCGGCCTGGCCAATACTGCCCGCGCCAGACTGATCAGCTGTTTTTGTCCTACCGAAAGCAAATTACCGCCCTCGCCAACGTTGTGATCATAACCTTTCTCCAATTTCACAATAAAATCATGAGCGCCAGCAATTCTTGCGGCTTCCTCTATTTCTTCATCGCTAGCCTCCAGTCGTCCGTAGCGGATATTTTCTCGCACCGTTCCAGAAAACAGATGCGGCGTTTGCAGCACAATTCCGATCTTGCTGTGAATGGATTCCAGCGTATATTCGGTGTAATCCCGGCCGTTGATGCGGATCACCCCCCCAGTCGGCTCATAGAAGCGACAAAGCAAATTGACAATCGTCGTTTTGCCGCCTCCGGTTGGCCCTACAAGGGCGATCGTCTCCCCTGGTTTTACCTTCAAAGTGAAGTCGCGCAAGACCGGTTTTCGATCCTCATACGAAAAATCCACGTGATCGAATTCGATCTCGCCCAAAAGCGTCTCCGCGGCTATTGCCCCGGGGCGATTCTGGACGTCGGGTGGGGTATCCACCAATTTGAAAATTCTCTCCGCCGAAGCGATGGAGTGCTGCATTTCAGCATAGACCCGAGCCAGGTCTTGAATTGGCCACATCATAAAGGTGAGATATGAGACGAAGGCATTGATTCCACCAATGGTGATCAAACCTGTATTGATCTGCGTACCGCCATACCAGACGATGATCCCCAGCACAATCGCAGCAATCATTTGTACTGTAGGCAAAAACAACGCTGAAAGCCAGGCTGCCCGGTAAGACGAGTGGTACATCGCTGTGGTCAAACGCTGAAACTCGCGCGTGTTCTCATCTTCACGCCCAAGCGCTTTGACCACGCGCACACCTTGAATGTTTTCATTAAATGCTCCGGTGATTTTGCTGTTTGCCCGCCGGCTGTTGCGAAACTCCGTCAAAATCCGCTTGCGGAACTCGACTGCGATAGCCACCATCACTGGAATAGTAACCAACACAATCAGGGCTAGCTTCCAGTTAATAATCGCCATGAAAATAGTGGAAGTGGTGATATTCATGAAAGCCCAGGTGGTATCTACTACACCCCAGGTCAACAAATCAGCTACCCTGCCGGTATCGGAAGTTACCCGTGCCATCAGCCGACCGACCGCATTGTGCGCATAGTAGGAGAGCGAAAGGTCTTGCAAGTGATTAAAGAGCATCTTCCGCAAGTCATATTGAATGCGCTCGCCCAATACGCCCGCCAGGTAGATGAACGTAAAAACAAACGCTGCCTGGACAACAATCAACCCGCCATAGAGGCTGGCCAGGTGCATCAAGCGGGCAGGATCATGGGCATTAATGCCCTGATCTACGAACTGCTTGTTGACGTATGTAAAATAGGCGTCCAGCCAGGAAACCAGGGCAATGGTGATCAAAAATCCCACGACCCATTTCCAGTGCGGCTTCAGTAATCCCAAAATCCGCCTGAAAACCGGCGCAGTAAGCTGTGACGTATATTCTTCCTCTTCGAGTTCAATCAATTCGTCAGGCATAGTTTCTCCGAATTTCGGTCTCTAGTTCCTCTTCAATCCGAGTCTGTATTTCATAAATCTTGCGGTACATGCCATCTTGCGCCAGCAATTTCTCGTGTGTGCCCATCTGCACAATTTCCCCTTTGTCCATCACCAGAATCAAATCAGCGATCATCACGGATTGAACCCGATGGGCAATGAGGAACGTCGTGCGGTCTTTCATCAACGCCGCGAGCGCAGCACGAATTTCAGCCTCGGTCTCTGCATCTACCGAAGAAGTGGAATCGTCCAAAATCAAAATGCGCGGATTTTTGAGCAGAGTGCGCGCAATTGCAACCCGTTGCTTTTGTCCGCCTGAGAGCGTAACCCCTTTTTCGCCTACCAGCGTATCGTAGCCATCAGGGAAAGACAGAATCACGTCATGAATCGCAGCGGCTCTGGCCGCGCGCTCTACCTCTTCTTGAGGTACATCTCGCCCAACCCCATAGGTGATGTTCTCGCGAATCGAACGACTAAACAGGAAAGGCTCCTGTTCTACAATTCCGATTTGCTGTCGCAGGTAGGCGCGTGGATATTCTTTCAGCTCGATGCCATCCAGCAGAATCTGGCCGGAGGTGTAGTCATAAAATCGTGGCAGAAGATGAACCAGGCTAGTTTTGCCTGAACCGGTTGAACCGAGCAACGCCACAATTTGTCCGCCCCGCACACGGAACGAGATGTTCTTCAGCGCCTCCTGCTCACCATCCCGATAAGAGAACGAAACATTCTTAAATTCTACATCGCCTCGTAGCGGACCGTTGGGCTGGACGCGGCCCTCAAAGAGCGGTTCGCGCTCCTGGCGGACGATCTCCATCAGCCGACCATACGATACAAATCCCGTTGAGGTTTGCACGATGATTCGTCCCAGGTTGCGAATGGGCCAGATAAGCCACACCACTAATCCCACATAGGCAAGGTAAGTGCCCACAGTGATTTCACCGCGAATCGCCATCAGGGCGGCAACCACAAAGCCAAACAGCGTCTGAAAACCCAACACAATATCCGAAAGAGGCCAGAAGAGCGAGTGCATTAATAACAGTTTCTTGCCGCGCAAATACTTCTCCCAGTTGTCTCGCTCAAACTTGCCCTTCTCATACTCTTGTCGGGCAAATGCTTTGACCACCCGCACGCCAGTCAGATTCTCTTGTAGAGTGGTGGAAAGGATGGCTTCCTGCGCTTGATAATCCTCATAGGCCTTGGTGACTTTCTTGAAAAACCAAAGCGAAACGGCCAATATAAAGGGAAGCACAATCACCGAAAGCCAACCCAGCCGACTGTTCAGGCGCAAAATGGCGATGAAATTGATCACAAAGATGAGCACAATCCGCCCGACACCAATTGCCTGCTCGCTGAAAAAACGCCGCAATGCATCCACATCCGATGTAACCCGTTCGATCAGGTCGCCGGTAGGGGTGGTGGCGTGATACGAAAAACTCAACCGCTGAATGTGATCAAACAGAAAATCGCGTAAGCGGCGAGTAATGCCCTCGGCGGTGTAGGCCGCTAGCCGTCCAGAAAGAAACGCAAAACCGCCTTCCGCAGCTGCCAGGGTAATGAAGCCCAGGACAATCCACAAAAGCGTACTGGTCAAATCAGCGCCCAGTCGTTTCCCCTGCGTTAATACATCATCGGCGAAGAAGCGCAAGAGCAAGTAGGTGTACGTCTTGGCCAACGCCGAAATGGCCAGTGACAGCGTGGCAGCCAGATAGGCCAGCCGATAATCAGCCATCATCCTCCACAACCCTTTCAGGCGATTCTTTTGCAGGGTAGGACGAAAATCAAACGTGAGTGCGGATGGCTCGTGAGTAGATGATTGGCTTGCAGTCATGGTACTCTCTCTTTGTTTGGTTCGAAAATGGGCAACAAAAAAAGGCTGTGGGCGGGTACGTGCGCCACAGCCTTGAAGGGACAGACAAAAAGCCTTACCTGACGATCAACAGGCGCACTTCGCGAAGGATAAAACCGCCGCCAACGAACGAAGCCAGCAAAACGATGTTGTTCATTGAAGTGCGCCTCCTTTTGGTAAAATATGCTCAACGAGCAAAACCAAGTCTATCATGTGGTTTTGTGAATTGTCAAGAAATTTTAAGCCACTACTGAATTCCTATGTCTATCCGCCTCTATGCCCTGACTCCCGACCTGACCCCGCTCACTCTGCCGGACATGTCCTCCCTGGACGCACTGACCCGCCAGTTGCCCCCCGGCCTGTACAGCACCTTCCGCACGTTCGATGACCGTCAACGGGTGATTGGTCTGCGCCAGCACCTGAAACGACTCTACGGCCCGGCCCGTCAGATGGGGATTCGCCCCGCAGCGGATGAATCCACCCTGCGCCGGGCGCTGGCCGCTTCGCTAGTGGACCTCGGAACGGGGGAGGCGCGCATTCGGCTGATTCTCACCCTGGGCGGCGACCTGTATTTCGCCCTCGAGCCGTTTTCCCTGCTCCCGAAGGAAATCTATGAGCAAGGAGTGCGCGTCATCACCTTCCCTTTGCACCGTGAGAAACCGGCGCTGAAATCCACCGCCTTCATCGAAATCAGCCAGCAGGCCCGCTGTCAGGCGGCGGAGGCCGGCGCCTTTGAGGCTCTGATGGTCTGGCGCGACCGCATTCTGGAGGGGGTGACCAGCAACTTCTTTTACGTACAAGGGGACGCGCTGGGCACGGCCGGGCGCGGCGTCCTGCCGGGGGTGACGCGCCGCCTCGTCCTCCGCCTCGCCCGCCGCGGGGGAGGAAAGATCCGCTACGCCGCGCTGCCCCTCGCTGAGATTCCGCACATTGAGGAGGCTTTCCTCACCAGCAGTTCGCGCGGCGTCGTTCCCATCGTGCAAATT
>JBMFPJ010000118.1:0-6246 GCA_049969175.1 Anaerolineae bacterium
CTCACCATCGACTACAAAAAAGTGGACCTGCTACGTCGCTTCATCACCGAGGAAGGCAAAATCCGCCCTCGCCGTCAGACGGGCACTTGCGCCCGCCATCAACGCGCCCTGGCGGTTGCCATCAAACGCGCCCGTCACATTGCATTACTCCCCTTCACCGGCAAGTACTGGGAAGAGGGATATTCCTAACCCATCGGCGCAAACACCCACCACCGGGGCATGGAACTACGCCATGCCCCGAATTTCTATACAGGAGTACACACATGGCTCGCGACCGAGGTGAAAAACCCGTCGTTCATACCAAAAAACATCTCGCCCGTCTGGAGCGCGAACGCCGCCAGACCCGCATTCTTCTTTACAGCTTCATCGGCATCGTCATCATCGTGCTGGGCCTGATCATTTATGGCTATCTCGATATGACCGTCTTCCAGTTGCGACAACCCGTCGCCAAAGTGGGAGATACCGTTCTCACCACAGCCGAATTTCAGGCTCGCGTCCGCCTGGAGCGCACTCGCCTGTTGAATATCTACATGCAGTATTCGCAGCTGAGTCAGCTCGGCCTGGATGTGACCAACCAGCTCCAACAAATCCAAAACACCCTGAACAATAGCACCACATTGGGGCAAAATGTGCTCGATCAGATGATCAACGAGGAAATCATCCGCCAGGAAGCCGCCAAACGAGGCATCACCGTCAGCCAGCAAGAACTGGATGAGGCCATCCAGGCTGCCTATCGCTACTACCCGAACGGCACTCCCACCCCCACCGTTACCCCCACCGAGATCACCTATCCGACTCTTTCGCCGGCCTCGTTGGCGCTGATCACCGCTACGCCGCTCTACACAGCCACCCCCACGCTCACCGCCACATTTGAGCCAACGGCTACCCCTATCCTGGCAACACAGACCACCCCGTCCACTGATCTGACAGTTACTCCGACACTCGAGCCGACCGCTACCTTCACTCCGGCCCCCAGCGAAACGCCAACCGCCACCCCCACCGAAGGCCCAACGGCTACCCCCTTCCCCACGGCTACTCCCTACACTCTGGAGGGCTTCCAGGCTGATTACACCAAAAGCCTGGAACAAATCACCAAATCTGGTCTGACCGAGGCGCAATACCGCCAATTGTTTGAAACCAGCCTGTTGCGCGACAAACTCATGGAAATCATCACGGCCGACGTACCGCACGAACAGGAACAAATCTGGGCGCGCCACATCCTGGTCGCGGATGAAGCTACCGCCAAACTCGTCCTGGAGCGCCTGAAAAAAGGTGAAGACTTCGCCAAACTGGCCACCGAACTCTCTCAAGACCCTGGCTCTGCCCCCAAAGGCGGTGATTTGGGCTGGTTTGGCCGTGGCGTGATGGTGAAACCGTTTGAAGAGGCCGCATTCAACCTCAAAAACATTGGCGACATCAGCGAACCGGTACAAACTCAATTTGGCTGGCACATCATCCAGCTGATCGCCCGCCAGATGCGCCCGCTCACCGCGGATGAATACACGCAGGCTCGGGACAAAGCCTTCCAGGATTGGTTGACCCAAGCCCGAGATGAATACAAAGTCCAGATTTTCGATTACTGGAAAGAACGCGTTCCAGCCGAGCCAAATTTCAACACGCTGGCCACCCAGGCCGCTACAGGTAAGTAAACGTGCTCGAAAACAAAAATCTCCCGTCGTTTGGACGGGAGATTTTTTACCGAAACAACAGACTTTCTGCGAAATCAGGCTCGGTTTGCTTTGTTCGCTTTTGCCTCAAAATTCACGAATCCCCCAAGAAATCGGTGCATTCGTGTCATTCGATACAAAATTGATGATTACAAACTAAGAGCGTGTTTTGAAATTCATGTTCCAGCCACAGACGAACACAGATAAATTGATTTACAAGGTAATTTCATCTCGTTTTTCTTCAAAATCAATGTTCATCCGTGTTCATCATGGTAAACCCCGATTTATAAAACACGCTCTAAATATTCCGTCGCCACACGAGATGGAACAGAGCACGCCCCACCGTCAGGATGACCACCATACCGGAAATCACCCCACCCAATACCAGAAACAGGGCATGCCAGTCTTGCAAGCGTGCTCTGACCTGTTCTCGCCGCGGCAGGCGAATCCGCCTCTGCAGACGAGAGATCACCTCTTTCGGTGGCTGCACCGGCTTCAACATCCCGGCCAGATGCGCCTCAAGAGCATCCAACGGAACTTCTCGGGAAGAAGTATCTTTCGGCTTCATTCGACCTCGGCCCAATCCACATCTAACGTGATATTTTGTTCGCTCAGCTGATCTCGCAGCGCCAACAACGTGCGATGATACAGGCTCTTAATGGCGCCCTCGCTTCGTCCCATAATTTGCCCGATCTCGGCATTCGAAAGATTCTCCACAAATTTGAGAATGATCAAATGCTGACGGTCGGGAGGCAGGCGACGAATCAAGCGTAAAAGGGCGTCTTGTTCTTGCAAGCGCACCAGGTTTGCCTCCGGGTGCTCTCCCTTGGCAGGCAATACCGGCAACTCAGTGAGCGGAATCTCCTGCTTGCGACTGCGGTCGCGGTGCCAATTAGCCACCAAATTATGCGCAATTCGATACAGCCAGGCCGAAAATGGTACACCACGATCGGTGTAATTGTGAATGTGATTCATCGCCCGCTGAAACACCCGGGCCGTCAAATCCTCCGCATCGTGCGGGTTTCCCGTTCGGTAATAGACGTAGTTGAAGATTCGGTTGACGTAGCGCTCATAGAGCAAACCAAAAGCCTCGCGGTCTCCCTGTGAGGCGCGAATGAGAACTTCTTCTTCGTTGAACTCTATCTCCGGCACTGTACAAACCCTACCGGTGAGGCTTGAAAAACATAACCCCACCGGATTTGAGAAGTTTCTGCAGAGTATAACACGACCTTGCCGGGACATTGCCCCCCTGAAAAGATCGTTTGCAGACATTGTGTATGCTCCATCCCTCTTTCCTCCTTCCCCGCAGACTTACGGCACTTACGGCTCATAGACTTTTCTGCAATCAGGTTCGCTTCTTTTTGGTATCAAATTTGACGAATTTCTCCAGAAAAATTCGCGGTGTTCGCGGCATTCGAGGCTCATGACGCAACTGGTATAATTTCATGACTGAACTACAAAAAGTAAAATCAGTAAATCACGAATTCGGTGTCATTGCGAGGCGGCGCACTTCCGCCGAAGCAATCTCCTGGCAACATTGGTCAGAGATGGCATAAAAACAGAAGATTGCTTCCTCCACGCTTCGCTCGGGGGCGCTTCGCTCGCAATGACTGTTCCACTTCATCCCAGTAGATTGACTTATGACCACAAATAACGTTATTCGCGTGGTTGGCGCCCGCGTTCACAACCTGAAAAACATTACCGTCGAAATTCCTCGCGACAAGCTGGTCGTCATCACCGGCATTTCCGGTTCCGGCAAATCCTCACTGGCATTCGATACCATTTTCGCCGAAGGGCAACGTCGCTATGTCGAATCTCTCTCGGCCTACGCACGCCAGTTCATCGGCCAAATGGAAAAACCCGATGTGGATTATATCGAAGGCCTCTCCCCAGCCGTTTCCATTGACCAGAAATCCACCAGCCACAACCCTCGATCCACCGTTGGCACCGTCACTGAAATTTACGACTACCTGCGTCTGCTTTTCGCCCGGGTGGGGACTCCCCATTGCCCCATCTGCGGGCGCGAAGTCGTCAAACAATCGGCGCAGGAAATTGTGGATACCATCGAAAAACTCCCCGAAGGCACGCGCATTCTGGTGCTGGCCCCCCTGGTGCGCGGCCGCAAAGGCACGTATCAGGCCGTTTTCGAGGAAATCCGCAAGGCAGGTTTCACCCGCGCCCGCGTCGATGGGCAGGTTTACAGCCTCGACGAAGAAATCAACCTCGACCGTTACAAGCAACACACCATCGAGGCGGTCGTTGATCGCCTGATCATCACCCACCCCAGCGACAAAGAAGAGCGCAAAGCCGCCCGAACTCGCCTGACCGACTCGATCGAAACGGCCTTGAAATTTGGCGAAGGTTACCTCACCGTTGCCAGAATCGAAAGCCCAAAAGCCCAGAGCACTTCTCCTGAACAAACTTCTTCTTCTGACCTGCACTTCTCCGAACATCTGGCCTGCCCCGAACACGGCATCAGCATCGGCGAAATCGAACCGCGGACGTTTTCGTTTAACACCCCCCACGGCGCCTGCCCGGACTGTCAGGGATTGGGCACCAAACTGGAGATCGATCCCCAACGCATCATCCCGGACCCCGGCCGATCGCTGAACGACGGAGCGATCGCCAGCCTGGAATGGAGCGGCCCGCGCGAAGAAGGTGGATATTACTGGCAAAGCCTGCAAGCCGTGGCGCGCGCCTACAAAATAGACCTGGACAAACCAGTTCAGCTATTAACCAAAGAGCAGCTGGATATTCTTCTCTACGGCACGGGCGATAAGCAAATTCCGATGACGTATCAAAACGCCAACGGCAACGAATTCAAATTCACCCGCGCCTTCGAGGGGGTCATCCGCAACCTGGAACGTCGCTTTCGCGAGACCAATTCGGAATACATTCGCGAAAAAATCAGCGAATTTATGTCCGATCGTCCCTGCCCCACCTGCCAGGGAAAACGCCTGCGCCCCGAAGCCCTGGCCGTGACCGTGGATGGGGTCAACATCATCGAGGTTACCTCCTGGCCCATCAACCGCGCCCTGGAGTGGGTGGAACGCCTCTCCGGGCCCCATTCTCCCCTCACCGCCCGGCAGAAAGCCATTGCCGAACGTATCCTGAAAGAGATTCGCAAGCGGCTTGGGTTTCTGGTCAATGTGGGGTTGGATTACCTCACCCTGAGCCGCTCCGCGGCTACCCTTTCGGGTGGGGAGGCGCAACGCATCCGCCTGGCAACCCAGGTTGGCTCGGGGCTGGTGGGTGTGTTGTACGTTCTCGATGAACCGTCCATTGGCCTGCATCCTCGCGATAACACCCGTCTGCTGAATACCTTGCGTGGCCTGCGCGATTTGGGCAACACGGTTCTGGTTGTCGAACACGATGACGAGACCATTCGCACCGCGGATTGGATCATTGATCTCGGCCCGGCAGCCGGAGTGCACGGCGGCCAGATCATCGCCGAGGGCACGCCCGAGGCGATTTTGGCGCACCCCACCTCATTGACAGGAGCCTATCTTTCGGGGCGGAAAAAGATCGAGGTCCCGAAAAAGAGGCGCACGGGAAACGGCAAAATGTTGACCATCATCGGAGCACGGGCAAACAATCTGAAAAATATCACCGTTCGTATCCCGTTAGGTAAGCTGGTGTGCATCACTGGGGTGAGTGGTTCGGGCAAATCCACTTTGATGACGGATATTCTATACAACGCCCTGGCCTCACGCCTGATGGGAGCACGCACGCAAGCCGGCGAGCATGACAGGATCGAGGGCGTGGAGCATCTCGATAAGATCATCAATATTGACCAGTCACCTATCGGGCGCACCCCGCGCTCCAACCCCGGTACCTACACCGGCTTGTTTGATGAGATTCGTAAACTCTTTGCCGAACTGCCAGAAAGTAAAATTCGCGGCTATAAACCGGGGCGTTTTTCTTTCAACGTGCACGGCGGGCGCTGCGAAGCCTGCCAGGGACAGGGCGAATTGCGTATTGAGATGCAATTTCTGCCAGATGTGTACGTACCCTGCGATGTGTGTCATGGATCACGCTTCAACCGCGAGACTTTGCAGGTGAAATTTCGCGATAAATATAGCATTGCCGACGTGCTGGATATGACAGTGGATCAGGCCCTGGAGGAATTCAAAAACTATCCGGCGATGAAAAACAAGTTGAAATTGTTGCAGGAAGTAGGATTGGGGTATATCAAAATCGGTCAACCAGCCACTACGCTCTCTGGCGGCGAGGCACAACGGGTGAAACTGGCCCGTGAGCTTTCACGCCGTCCCACCGGGCGCACGCTCTACGTGTTGGATGAACCCTCGGTTGGGCTGCATGCGGCAGATGTGCACAAATTGATTGAGGTGTTACAGCGGTTGGTGGATGCCGGTAACTCGGTGTTGATTATCGAACACAATCTTGACATCATTAAAGTCGCCGATTGGATTATTGACCTTGGTCCAGAAGGTGGGGATCGCGGCGGCGAGATCGTGGCAGAGGGTACACCGGAGGAGATTTGTCGTGTAGAAACCTCATACACAGGTCAATTTTTGCGAGCGCACATGACGGTTACGCGCAAATTTTGACCTTCCCA
>JBMFPJ010000119.1:0-6196 GCA_049969175.1 Anaerolineae bacterium
GCACTTCACGCAAACTGCGCGAGCGCCTTTTCGAAGAATTGCGTACCAATGTAGCTTTGCGGGTAGAAGAAACCGACTCGGCCGAAAATTTCCTGGTCAGCGGGCGCGGCGAATTGCACCTGGGAATTTTGATTGAGACCATGCGCCGTGAAGGATATGAGTTCCAGATCTCGCGCCCTGAAGTAATCTTCCACAAAGCCGAAGATGGCTCGCTCCTGGAGCCTTATGAGGAAGTACACATTGAAACCAGCACAGAGACCGTCGGGGTGGTGGTGGAAATGCTCGGCGGGCGACGTGGCCGATTGCTGGACATGCAAGATACAGGTCAGGGGACGACGCGGCTGGTGTATATCGTACCGACGCGCGGTTTGCTCGGTTTTCGCTATCAGTTCCTGACGGCAACGCGTGGTTCGGGTGTCATGCACACCATTTTTCATGGCTATGATGAATTTGCCGGGCCAATGAACACCCGTCAGACGGGTTCACTGGTGGCCTGGGAAACTGGGACGACCACCTCTTATGCGCTGAAATCGGCTGAAGAGCGCGGGGTGCTGTTCTATGGCCCCGGCCTGGAAGTGTATGAAGGCATGGTGGTGGGTGAAAATTCCCGCCCCGGCGATATTGCTGTCAATGTGTGCAAGAAAAAGCACCTGACCAATGTACGCGCCTCGCGCGGCGAAATGGAAATCCGCCTGACGCCGCCGCGCCAGATGTCGTTGGATGAGGCCATTGAGTATCTGGCTGATGATGAGCTGCTGGAAGTGACGCCACTCTCTTACCGTATTCGCAAGCGCATCCTGGATACAGAAGAACGTGGCAAGCAGCAGAAGAAAGTCAAAGAGCAATTGGATGCCTAGGCTTACTGACAGGCAACGGTGAACCTGGTGATGTTCAGGTCGTTGTTGTTGCCGTTGTAGGTGCAGAAGTAATCCCACCTTTTGAGAATGGGTGCCAGGGGTGGGGTAGTGGTTTGGGTAGGTGGAACGGTCAGCGTGGGGACAACTTATTCTCCGCTTCCTTCCAGCCAGGTGGACTGATACTCTGGCTTTTCGTATTCGAGCGCCTCGCGGGTAAGATTGAGCGGATAAAATGTGTCCACCATCACTGCCAGCTCCTGCGTCTCTTTTTTGCCGATGCTGGCTTCGGTCATGCCGGGTTGTGGGCCGTGGGGCAGGCCGTAGGGATGCAGGGAGATGTCGCCGCGGTCAATACCCTTGCGGCTCATGAAGTTCCCCTCGGCGTAGTAGAGGACCTCGTCTGAGTTCACATTGGAGTGGTTATAGGGTGCGGGAATTGCCTCAGGATGGTAATCAAATAGTCGCGGCACGAAAGAACACACCACGAAGTTGTGCCCTTCAAAAGTCTGATGAACGGGTGGCGGTTGATGGATACGGCCGGTGATCGGCTCGAAGTCTTCAATGTTGAAAATCCACGGATACAGATAGCCGTCCCAGCCGACGACATCGAAGGGGTGGTGATCCAGAATGTGACGGGTGAGTCGATCGCGCACTTTGATGCGCACTTCAAATTCTCCCCGCTCGGTGTGAGTTTCGAGATCTTCAGGGATGCGAATATCCCGCTCACAGTAGGGTGCATGTTCTAGCAGTTGGCCGTAGGCATTGCGATACCGCCTGGGTGGCTCAATCTGGCTGGGGGCTTCGATGGTGAAGAAACGCGCCGGTTCGTTCAAAAGCATTTGCCAGGTGGTGCCAAAGGGGATAACGATGTAGTCGCCTTTGCGGAAGGTTAAATTTCCAAATTGGGATTTGAAGATGCCGCTCCCTTCATGCACCCACCAGACTTCGTAAGCCTGAGCGTTGCGGTAATAGTAATCCATGCTTTCCCTGGCAACGCTGACACTGAGGATCACATCATGGTTGCCGAGCAGTGGCAGGCGGGCTTGTAGCGGATCTCCTTTTGGAGAGATCTGAGCAGTGCGAAAGGCGCGATGGCGGATGGGGCCAAAATCCACAAATTCGGGCCTGGCAGGCCCCAGGTCGTTGATTTCTTTTACTCGTGGGGGTAAAAAGTGATGGTAAAGGATGGATTGAAGGGATGAAAATCCCTCCAAACCCATTAATTCTTCACGGTAGAGCCCCCCATCTGGTTTGCGAAATTGGGTATGACGCTTATGGGGAATCTCACCGAGCTTGTGATAGAAAGGCATGAGGACCTCCGGGAGTCAATCTACTGGTAAAGGGATAAGTTGCGCTTTAGGAAAAAGCCGGGGGCCTTAGCGGGGTGCGAGGGTGTTTTTCAAGGCCTGGGAAGCTGATCGGCGATTTCCGAAAAGGGGAGGTAGGTGAAACTTTTGCGCATTCTGGCTTCGTTCATGGCTACCATGGCCTCGGCCAGGAGCTGCTCAGCAGAAATACTAGAGCCACTTTCGCGGCAGGCAAGGCCAATATACACGTTCATGCGCGTCAGACGCTCGGTGGTGAATTTTTGGGTGGTGCGGAAGCGACCCAGGATGCGTTCGGCTACGGCCCGCCCACCGAGTTCATCGGTGCCGGGGAGCAGAACGACAAAGTCATCTCCGTAGTAAGCCGGTATATCGGAGGCCCGCAGATGTTGCTCTAGAATTTCGATGAGGGCCTGTCGCGCTTGCTGCAGCGATTCGGGGCTTTGCCCCTCGGTTTCGAGTGAAATGCATAGCAAAGTTAAAGGGCTGGGGTAGCGCAATGATCGAGAAACTTCGTACTCGAACAGTACCTGGAACACATCGCGCGTGTAGAGGCTGGTTTCAGTAGCAAGTTTGCGCTTTTGATCCATGTTGTCCTCTCAAAATCGCAAGGTTGTCTATACTATACACCTGTTTTGGATTTTGAGCAGAACAAATGGTGTTTCACCTTACTTTTTTGCAATGGTGACTTGATTTCTCAGCACGCCCAGGCGTTCGATCTCCAGTTCGACGGTATCGCCTGGCTGAAGCCAAGGGCCTTGTCCACGCGTCAGCTCGAGCAGGCAGCCGGTTCCAACGGTACCTGAACCGATCACCTCGCCTGGAAGCAATTCAACCGAAGCGGAAGCCCGGGCGATGATCTCACCAAAGGACCAGTATATATCTTTGAAGTTGCCGTGTGAGCGCGTCACCCCGTTGACTCGGGCCATCATCTCCAGGGCGAAGACGCCGGGGCGTCCGGTAGTGCGATCGGCGAATTCGTCGGCAGTGACGATATAGGGGCCAAGCGAGGAGGCAAAGTCTTTTCCCTTCGCAGGCCCTAAGCCGACTTTCATTTCTTCACGTTGCACGTCACGGGCTGACCAATCATTGAAGATCGTGTAGCCAAAGATGTATTGAGGGGCATCTTCGGGGGAAATGTCCCGGCCGCGTTTGCCGATGATCACGGCGATTTCCAGCTCATAGTCCAGCGCGGATGTGTACGGTGGGTAGGGGATTTCTTCGTTTGGGCCGAAGATGGCGTTGGGGTTGGTGAAGTAGAAGACGGGAAATTTGTACCATTCTTCGGGAACTTCGCGGCCGCGGTTGGCGTTGGCCGTTTTGACGTGTTGTTCGAAGGCGTAGGCATCGCGCAGGGTGGTGGGGTGCAGGGGGGCATGGAAGGTGACCTGGGCAATGTGGATGGGTGTGGGAGAGGCTTTTTGCGCGGCTATCTCGGCGCCGGCTTCAATGACGGCGCGCATGTCGGGATAGGGCAGGGGGTAGACGCGGCCATGTTTAACGAGACCCGGCCGGGGGTCGGCGTGAGGCGTGGAGAAGGTGGCAAAGTACATCGGGGAGTGGGATCCAATCTTCAGCAAGGATCAGGTTCGGGGGGCTGAATCCTGTTATAAATTGCCGCGGCGAGCCTGTTCAAGTTCCAGCGATTCAAACAGGGCTTTGAAGTTGCCTTTGCCAAAGCCGCGCGCTCCGTGGCGTTGAATGACTTCGATGAACACAGTAGGGCGGTCTTGAATGGGACGGGAGAAGATTTGCAGCAGGTAGCCTTCGTCGTCGCGATCAACCAGGATGCCGAGCTCCTGAATGGCTTGCAGGTCTTCGTTGATTTTCCCGACACGTTGGGGGAGGATTTCATAGTAAGCGTCGGGGACGCGCAGGAATTCGATGCCGCGTTGTTTGAGTTCGCGTACGGTCTCAAGGATGTTGCCGGTGCTGAGGGCGATGTGCTGGACGCCGGGGGTCAGGTAGTAATCCAGATATTCTTCGATCTGGCTTTTTTTGCGGCCCTCGGCTGGTTCGTTGATGGGGAATTTGACCCGTCCGTTGCCGTTTTGCATGACTTTGGACATGAGGGCGGAGTATTCGGTGGAGATATCTTTGTCGTCGAAGTGCAGGAGCTGGCGGAAACCCATGACTTGGTGGTAGAAGTTGACCCAGTAGTTCATTTTGCCGAGTTGGACGTTGCCAACGATGTGGTCAATGGCGGCCAGGCCGGTGGGTTGGGCGGTTTTGTCGGTGATGGGGTGGTAGGTGGGAGCGAAGGCGCCGTGGTATGCGGAGCGATCGACAAAGACGTGCAGGGTTTCGCCGTAGGTGTGGATGGCGGCGGTGCGGTAGATGCCGTTTTCGTCTTTTTCTTCGCGTGGCTCCCAGGCGCTTTTGCCGCCGCGGGATGTGGTTGCTTTCCAGGCTTTTTCGACGTCATCCACTTCGAGGGCGATAACTTTTACGCCATCGCCGTGTACCATGTGGTGGGCGGCGATTTCGTGGGGAGGGGCGTAGGCAGCGGAGAGGACGAAGCGGATGTGACCGGACTGCAAGACGTATGAGGCGAATTGGCGGTTGCCAGTCTCCAGGCCGGAATAGGCGACGGGGGTGAAGCCGAAGCCTTTCCACCAGAAATACATGGCCTGTTTGGCATTGCCGACGTAGAAATGAACGTGGTCAATGGCTTTGATTTGCAAGAAATCGGCTTCCTCGGTCATCGGGCGAGAGGCGATTTCAGCGCTTGGGGTGGTCATCGTACCTCATTTGTTGGTCTGAGGTAATTTTACGACAAAGAAGGTCTGATTGCAAAGAATTGATGCGTTGAACTTTTCCGCGGTGAATGGGGTTATTTTACTCTCACCACCTTTCCGCGAGTCATTTGCTGCAACTGGGTGGGGGTGAGTTGGAAAATGGCGTTCGGGGTGCCGGCAGCAGCCCAAATGGTGGCGTATTGGAGCAGGTCTTCATCCAGGTAGGTTTCCATGGGTTGGATGTGGGCAATGGGAGGGACTCCGCCGATGGCGAAGCCGGTCACGTTGCGCACAAATTCGGCTTCGGCGCGGACGATGGGTTCGCCGGCGTATTCGGCGATGCGTTTTTCGTCCACGCGATTGGCGCCGCTGGTCAGGACGAGAATCGGTTTTCCCGATTCTTTTCCCCGAAAAATCAGCGATTTGACGATCTGACCGAGTTCACAGCCGGCGCGTTCAGCGGCTTCCTGGGCCGTACGGGTGGATTCGGCGAATTCAATAACGGTCAGGGGGTAACCTGCGGCGCGCAGGGCATCTTGGATCTTTTGGGCGCTGGGGGAGAGGGGCATTGTTCCTCCGTGGTTGGGGATGAGATTTGTGCTATAGTTGAATTCACAGGCTAATTTTGTGGCTAACGGCCAGGCTGAGGTTCGTCCGAAGCGCAATCTCCTGTTCCAACGAGCAAATCTGGCATTTGGGAGATTGCTTCGTTGTGGCGCTTAGGCGCCATCCTCGCAATGACATGCCTGAGTAGATACCAAAAATCGAGATACTATCGTGGCTTGAGTGGCAAGTATATCAAAACGGGAGAGGAAGTATGCCTTCTGAAAAGCAGGTTTATGAAAGTGATGCTGAGCGGTATGAGCGTTTGATTCGACGGGAGGATCATCGCGGAAATATTCAACGTGCTCTGGAAAGTATTTTCACGGTGGCAGGGGCGGATGTGCTGGATCTCGGTGCGGGGACGGGGCGTTTGACGGAAATGTTCGCCTCCCAGGCGCGACGCATCTTCGCTTTTGATCTTTCCGCCCACATGCTGGTGTTGACCCGTGATAAATTGCGGCGACTCTCCCCGACTCCTGGGCTGGCGGCGGTGGCCGATCATTGTTTCCTGCCGCTGCCGGCCGCTACGGCAGATGTGATCGTTTCGGGGTGGAGTATCAGTTATCTGGCGGTATGGAATCCGGATCGCTGGCGACATTTGCTAGATGCCTGGCTGGCGGAAGCGAAACGTGTGCTGCGAGTGGGTGGAATTGTTGTGCTGCTGGAATCACTG
>JBMFPJ010000120.1:0-3367 GCA_049969175.1 Anaerolineae bacterium
CTGCCGACGACAACGATTCGGGAGGCTGCCCAAATTTTTGTGGAACGACATGTCGGTTTGCTGCCCGTGGTGGATGAGGAGGGCAGGCCGATTGGGGTGATTGGGCTGCGCGATTTGCTTATGCTGGAATTGCCCGATCTTGTGTAATTTATCGCAAATGTGGATTTTGTCCATGATTTTGGGGCAGTAGATAGAGCTTTTTAGAGGTTTAATGTTGACTTCGTGTTACTGTTCACCACTACGCTCACTGGCTATACTGGATGGTCAAATCCAGCCCGCCAGCAGCAAATGACAAATCGAAAGCGAGCATGAGCAGTTCCCCTTCGAAGCGCTTTTCAGCAAATCGCTCCTGATTGCATAGCCGTTCGTTGCGTTAATTCTTGAAAAAGCCCTAGTTAGCCGGTCAAAAATTCAAAAATAAACCGGTTACGGTTATACTTAAACCACGATGACCACTTTCCTTCAACTGGCGTTTCTTCTTTCTGTCATTTTGCTTTCGGCCAAGCTGGCTGGCTTTCTCAGTGTGCGGTTGGGACAGCCATCTGTATTGGGCGAATTGCTGGTTGGGATTCTTTTAGGGCCCTCGCTGATCAACATTCTTCATTTACCTTTCATTGACCATAGTCTGACCGAAATGATCGCCGACCTGGGCGAGTTGGGTGTTTTGTTACTGATGTTCATCGCCGGCCAGGAATTGCATTTTGATGAACTGAGACGCAACACCCGTGTGGCTGCTTTTGCCGGTTTCTTGGGTGTGCTCTTTCCGGTGATTTTGGGATGGGGCACAGGGTGGCTGTTCGGTTTCCATAACGATGCCGCCATTTTCCTCGGTCTGACGCTGGGGGCTACCAGTGTCAGCATTTCGGCGCAAACGTTGCTGGAACTCAGGGCTTTACGCAGTCGAGTGGGGCTGGGTCTGCTGGGTGCGGCGGTCTTTGATGATATTCTGGTGATCTTATTCCTGTCTTTGTTCCTGGCATTACAGGGAGGGAGCGCCAGCATTTTGGGGCTGGTATGGATTCTCATCCGCATGCTTTTCTTCCTGGCACTTTCCGCTGCTTTTGGGCTTTGGGCCTTGCCCTGGCTGATGCGACGCGTGGCTGATTTGCCCATCAGCCAGGGGGTTTTGACGCTGGCGTTGGTGGTGATGCTGGCTTATGGCCTGGCAGCAGAATTGCTGGGAGGTATGGCCGCCATTACCGGTTCTTTCCTGGCCGGGTTGATGATGGCACGAAGCAGGGAAAAAGAAAACGTAGAACATGGCATCCATGCCCTGGCGTATGGCTTGTTTGTTCCCATCTTTTTTATCCATATTGGCCTTTCGGTAAACATCCGCGAGATCCAAATTGGCATGTTCCTGTTTACGATTGTGGTTACCCTGGTAGCCATTGTCGGGAAGTGGCTGGGTGCGGGAATAGGAGCGCGCCTGGGTGGGCTGAGCAACCAGGAAGCGATTCAATTGGGTGCGGGCATGATCTCGCGCGGCGAGGTGGGGCTAATTGTTGCCAGTGTGGGGATTCAACAGGGCCTGGTCATTGCTGAAGAGTTTTCGGCCATTGTCGCCATGGTGTTGATCAGCACGCTGGTCACACCCCCGATATTGCGGGCACTGTTTGCACACGAGAAAGCCAGGCTGGCAAACCTGCAAGTTGCCGAAGGGTTGGCAGATCCCCGAAAAGAGGAGATGGAGTGATGTATTTGATTCTTTTTGTTCTCAACGACCCTGATCGGTTAGAAGAATTGTTAATCGCCTGGGAAGAGGCGGGCGTACAAGGCGCCACGGTTTTGTTCAGCACGGGCCTGGGACGGATTCGGCAACTCAAGGGATGGCGCGATGACATGCCGCTGATTCCCTCGCTGAAGGATTTTTACAGTGTTCCTGAAAATTTAAATCGCACTCTCTTTACCGCGGTGAATACCGAACAAGACGTGGATGCAATTATTGCTGCCACACAAAAAGTGGTGGGCCGGCTAGATGAAGAGAAAACCGGCCTTTTACTGGTGGTGCCTTTGAGCAAGGCCATGGGTTTGAATAAGACGAGGTCGGTATGAATGCTCCCCAATCTTCATCCTTTTTGATCCTGGCCATTGTTCAAGATCAGGATGCGGAGGTAGCCATCCAGGCGCTAGAAACATTCGCTACGCAGGTCGTTTATCTGGCTAGCGTCGGCGGGTTTCTGGGGCGGCGCAATGCGACGTTGTTGATTGCCTTACCCGCGGAACATCTGAGCGCCGCCCTTCAATCGTTGCAGACTACCTGTCGTCAACGAGTGGAGTATATGACACTGCCTCTGGAAGGTTCCCCTCTACCTATGCCCTCTGCGGTGCCGGTTACAGTGGGTGGTGCTACCGTGTTTGCTCTCCCTGTCGAGCGCATTGAAGTCATTTAGTCCGTTTGCTGCAAGGAGTGAATTATGAAACTGATCATTGTTATCGCCAGAGATCATGATGCTGATGTAGTAACCCAGGCGCTCACAGCCGAACATTTTCGCGTTACCCGTATTGCTTCTACAGGCGGATTCCTGCGCAGCGGCGTGGCCACCTTGCTTGTCGGCGTAGATGACGCCCAGGTACAACCTGCCATTGATCTGATGCGTGCTACCCTGAATAAAATTTCAGAGCAGAGTCAAGTCACGCTGTTTGTTGTGCCGGTGGAGCGTTTTGAACAAGTCTGAACGGGCAGAAAGCGTTTTCGTCCCGAAGGCTTTGTTCCGAAAAGGGGGCAGCCTTCGGGACGTTTTATTTATTCCAGCACCACGTTGTCAATCAGCCGCGTCTTGCCGATGAATACCGCCAGCGAGAGCAGAGCTTTGCCTTTCACATTTTCCAGCTCTTCCAGGGTGTCATAATCGGCACAGGAGACGTACTGCACGGTTGCCAGTGGCTCGGTAGCAAGTGTCTCGCGCATGATGCGCCGTAAGGATTCGGCGTTGCGCTCGCCACTCTGGTAGACATGCTGGGCGGCCATCAGGGCGCGGTAAAGCACGGTGGCGGCGCGACGCTCTTCCGGGTTGAGGTAGGTGTTGCGGCTGGACATGGCCAGCCCATCTGCATCGCGAACCGTGGGACAGACGACGATCTCGATGGGGAAATTCAAATCGCGCGTCATCTGCCGAATCACTGCTGCTTGTTGGGCATCTTTTTGCCCAAAATAAGCCTTCTGGGGCTGAACGCCGTTGAAGAGCTTTGCCACGACGGTGGTCACGCCGCGGAAGTGCCCGGGCCGCATCGCTCCTTCGAGTGGTTTCGTCAGCGCTTCAACCTCGACCCAGGTCTGGTACCCCGCTGGATACATCACCTCGGCGGTGGGCGTCCACACCAGGTCCACGCCCAGAGGGGCGATCAGGTTTAAGTCACGTTGTAGATC
>JBMFPJ010000120.1:3377-6129 GCA_049969175.1 Anaerolineae bacterium
GCGGATATTTGGAAAGGTCTTCGTTGGGCCCAAACTGAGTCGGGTTGACGAAAATGCTGACGACCACGCTTTTGCATTCTTCTCTGGCCCGGCGGATCAGGGAGAGATGCCCTTCATGCAGGTAACCCATCGTGGGCACAAAACCGACCGGTGAGTCCAGCAAGAGGCGGGCAGAGCGAAGTTCTTCGAGTGTGGTGACAATTTTCATGGCGGACTCCTCTTCAGCGTAGTATAACTGAGTTTGGATGACAAAATTGTAAATTGACGATTAGAAAATATGTACTAAAATAATTATCAATTCACTTTACGCGGTAGTGCGTAACCTCAGTATTAAATTTGCCATCTAAAAGTCTTGTTCAGAAAGAGAGGTTCTCATGCCGGCACTAAATCGCATCCAACTCATCGGTTATTTGGGGAAAGACCCGGAAATCCGCTATACGCCTCATGGCAGCAAAGTAGGGACCTTCAGCCTGGCCGTTACGGAGCGCTGGAAGAACAAGGACGGCGAGATGAAGGAGGCCACCGAATGGGTCAACGTGGAAGTTTGGGGACGGCTGGCAGAAATTTGCCAGGAGTATTTGCACAAGGGCAGCCTGGTGTATGTTGAGGGGCGCTTAAAAACCGAGAAATACGAAGACAAAGGCGAAACGAAATATTACACCAAAGTTGTTGCTGCGCGCATGCAAATGCTGGATCGCAAAGCCGCTGAAGAGCCAGTGTTGACGGTGGAGGAAGAAGCCGCGGAATATGAAATTACCTGAAAAGTAGTGCGAGATTAATCTCGCACTGCTTTTACAAAGAAATGGCTGTAAACAGTGATTTAGCGCTTCTGGAGGGTTTTTTGTTTCAGGGCTAGAGCGCTTCCATCTGGTTCACCAATTGGTGGAGCACATCGAAGCCGCCCTGCCAGAAGCGGGCGTCGCGGATGTTGATGCCGGCATCTGCCAGAATGCGGGCAGGGGATTCAGATCCGCCGGCAGCCAGGATTTTGAGATAGCGTGGTTTGAACGCTTCGCCTTCGGCTTTGAATTGCTGATAGAGGGAGAGCACCAGCAATTGTCCAAAGGCGTAGGCATACACGTAGAAGGGGGTATGATAGATATGCGGAATCGAAACCCATTCCCATTTGAATTCTTCGCTCAGTTCCACCGCGTCGCCGAATTGCTCGCGCAGGATTTCAAAGTAGGCAGCGGAGAGTTCATCCACCGAAGCGTTGCGTTGCACCATTTCGTGAGCCTGTTTTTCAAAAAGAGCAAAATAAACCTGACGCAGGATGGTGGCGAAGGAATCATCCATCTGACGGAAGAGGAGATCGCGACGCACACTTTCGTCGCTTTCGCTGGCGAGCAGCCGGTCGATCAACATCATTTCGCCGAAGGTGGAAGCGGTCTCTGCCAGCGGGAGGGAAGAGTGGAAGGTGAAGGTGCTGTGGTGAGCGGCCAGCATGGCGTGAATGGCATGGCCTAATTCATGTGCCAGGGTAGCGACGTCGCGCGCGTTCCCTTGATAGTTGATCAGCACCCAGGGGGTCATTTCAGGGGTGACCGACCAGCAGAAGGCCCCGTTGCGTTTCCCTTTGCGAATCTCGCTATCCAGGTGTTGACTCTCGAAAACGCGGCGGGCCAGGTCAGACAGCTGAGGGGAGAAGGCAGCGAAAGAATCCAGCACCATTTCGGCGGCCTGCTCGAAGGGATAGGTTTTGGTCGAGCGGGCGATGGGGGCGTAAATATCGTAACGGCGCAATTTGTCCATGCTCAGTTGTCGGGCTTTCAATCGAAAGTATCGCTGGAAGATGCTGGCATTTTGACGCACTACCTGCAACAGGGTTTCGACCGCATCGTCGGGAATGTCGTTGTTCAGGTTGCGGACAGCAATGGGGCTGGCAAATTTGCGCAGTGTCAGGTGCTCGTTGTGCCAATCGCGCGCCAGAGTCTGGTAAATCTGCCCCAGGATTGGGCCTTCCGCACCGAAGAGGCGATAGAGTTCCTGATAGGCGCGGGCGCGCAGGTCGGCATCGGGATGATAGACGTAATTCATCAGTTCGGAACGGGTCAATTCTTTCACCTGACCGTCCACTTCGAGTTGGAAGGTGTAGCGATTGGTGATCGTGTCGTAGAGCGTGGTCAGGGCTTGGTTGCCGGTGACGTTTTTTAGATTGATGATTTTTTCTTCTGGCTCGCTCAGAGTGTGTTGACGGAACAGGCGCATGGCCTCGAGGTAATAGCGATAGTCGCCGGCGGCGCTCATCAAACGGGCGGCATTTTCATCATCCAGGGCCTTCCACCACAGGTTGAAGAAAAGAGTCCGGTTTTCAATTTCGGCCAGAAATTGCTGGACGCGGGTTTGCAGTGTTTGGGCGGCTTGATTTTGCGTCTCGGCGGCGAAGGAGAGCCCGGCGAAGGCGTAGAGTTTGTAAGCCAGGCGGGTCGTCTCCTCGGAGGCGCGCAGGATTTCGAGAAAGTCTTGCTCGGAAATATCGGCTTTCAATTTGTTGCGTATGCCCTCGAAGGAGGTTACCTGTTCTTCGATTTTTTCAAAGGCGGCTTCCAGTTCGGGGCTATCCAGGGATGGAAAGAGGTCGTTCAGGCTCCAGGGCGAAAGTGTGTAGGGCATGGGGGCTCCTTTGGTAGGGATCTGCTTTGTCTGAGTCAGGTACCGAGTTTAACGTAATTTTGGTGCGATCCTCGCTGGCAGGGGAGGTCTGCCTTCCAGACGGATGAAAACACAGAGCGTAGGCAGGCTTTCCAGCCTG
>JBMFPJ010000121.1:0-6121 GCA_049969175.1 Anaerolineae bacterium
ATCCCCTTCAACCCTTATCTTCAGTAGCAAGCAACACCTAAATTTAGAATTGCTGCGCCAACGAAACGAGGTGGGAAGCAGCCATTCCAAATTTGAAAACGGTTTGGCCATTGACAACATGCCGGCTAACGATCAGTCAGTGAGGCGGAGGAACGCCTTCCATTCGGCGAGGCGCAGGCGTCCCTGCTCCGAAAGCAGCAGCGTCATTCCGAAGGTGATGAGGACGTTGGTGATAAAGAAGAACACCACCTCCTCCAGCGGCAGGATGCCGAAAAACAGGACGCCTGTGGTCTGTTCCTTTGAAATGCTCCAGGTGGTGTCGGTCAGCGCGACGATATCCATCAAGGAAAGGTATGTTCCGGGGACGAGGATGCTCCACAAGACCAGTTTGCGGTGGTGCCAGAGGATGTCCGCGCCAAACAGCAGTTGGGGGAGAATCGCAGGCAGCGCCCAGAAGAGGGTGATGCCAAGATACGTCCATTTCACCTCGCCGAAGAAGAACAGGTAGGTGAAAATCGCCCAGATGAGAATAAGCCCACCGCTGGACAGATACACAAGTTTTTTGTTTGGCTTGAAGTTTTCCCTCACCCCTTGCCCCTCTCCCGCAGGGAGAGGGGGATTCAGCCGCCGCGCCAGAAACCACCACCACAACCCCGCCAGGATCGTTTCCACGACGAAGAAGGTGTACTCCTCGATGGGGACGTAGCCGATGACGATGCCCGTCACGAGATCGGGGTTGTAGTACCACACGCCCGTGGCGACGAGGTAGTTGTCCCAGGGGGTGGTGTAGGCAACGGCGAGAAACACGTGTACGGCAATGGCGATCCATACCGCGCGCGGGTTGACCCTCACCCCAGCCCTCTCCCTGTCAGGGAGAGGGAGCAGGTAGTGGATGGCGAGGAAGATCAGGATGGGGAGGAAGAGGAAGCGTAGGAGGAAGCCGAAGTAGGTCATGTTTTCCTTTTGTCATTGCGAGTGGCGTCCTTCGCTTGAGCTCAGGATAAACCTCGCGCCACAAAGCAATCTCCATTATCGTGGAATTGCTTGATCGAGGGATTGCTTCGTCGCTTCCCTTCGCATCCGCTCAGGGTCGCTCCTCGCAATGACGATGAATCTCACCCCAGGGCGCGGCTCGAGGGTGGCGCCCATGTGGGGATGGATGGGGTGGTTGGTGAATTGAAACTGGTAGTTGCGTAAAAGGTACGAAAGCACAATCCGCGCCTCCGCCTGACCGAACGCCGCGCCGATGCACGCCCGCGGTCCGCCGCCGAAGGGGACGTAGCTCATGGGCGGGGTTTTGCGTCCGTGGGCGAAACGCTCGGGGCAGAAGGAATCGGGGTTTTCCCAGATTTCAGGGTCGCGGTGGGTGAGGTAGATGGAGTAGAACAGCCGCGCGCCCGCAGGGACGGCGCCGCCGTCGAAGTGAATCTCCTCCGCTACGCGGCGGTTGCCGATGTGGATGGGCGGATAGAGGCGCAGACTCTCCTTGATGACCCAATCGAGCAGGGGCGGCTTTTCGTGCGCGGTCAGTTCCGCCGTCAGCGTGGAGAAAACTTCGGGGTGTTCGCCGAGCAGGGCAAAGGTCCAGGCAAGAAGCGCTGTGGAGGTGTCGTGCCCGGCGATGAGCATGGTCAGCATCTGGTCGCGGATGAGGTCATCGGGGAGTCCCGCGTCGATCAGATGTTGGAGGAGATCGTTGGGCGGTGATTGGTGATTGGTAATCAGTGAACGGCGGGAGGCGATGATCTGGTAGAGGTAGTCGTCGAGCGTTCGCAGGTGTTTTTTGTAGCCAGGGCGGGGGATGTTCCGCCAGAGGATCCAGGCGCCAGGGGAGATGTATTCGATGGCTTTGAGGATGGGCGTCCAGAGGCGCGGCAGGTCGTCCCAAACGTCTTTGCTGAAGAGCGCCTGCATGATGATGAGCAGGGCGATCTTGCGGCTTTCGACGAGCATGTCCACGATTTGACCATCTTTCCAGGTGGAGGCGACGCGCTCGGTTTGGCGGATCATCATGTCGGTGTAGGCGGGAAGTTGGGCGGGGTAAAGCGGCGGCTCCATGAGGCGGCGGTAGTGGTCGTGTTCTTCGCCGTCCACGATGAGGACGCCGCGGCGGAGCAGGTCGGTGACGGGGTCGGTGTTGCGCCAGAGCAGTTTGCCGCGCTCGCTGACGAGGACTTTGCGGTTCGCTTCGGGACCGAAGACGACGTAGGGGCGAAAGCCTGGAAGCGGGATTTGAAAGAAGCGCCCGAGGTGCTTCGCCATGACCTTGAGCGGTCCGAGCGGGGAACCTTCTTTGAGCAGGGCGCGCAGGGCGGCGCGGCCGAGGGAGGGGGGGATTGAGGGTTTCATGTGGTTGACGAGTTATGGGACACGGAAAACACGGATGGACACGGATTGACGCGGATTTTTTCTTTGTTCTTCGCGCTTGTCCGCTCCTATTGATTTATTTCAGCGTTTCGAGAAAATCCGTCACGGCTTGCATGAACAGGTCGGGATGTTCTTCGTGGGGCAGGTGCCCGCATTGGGGGATGACGACCAGTTGCGCGTTGGGCAGTTCATCTGCCAGGCGCAGCGATTGCTCGGTGGGGACGATGCGGTCGTCGTCGCCTGTGATGACGAGGGTGGGGAGGGTCAGTTCGCCGAGGCGTTCGGCGAGTCCGCTTTCGCGGCTGGCAACGGTCAGTTCCCAGAGGGCTTTGTCCCAGTCGGCGAGGCGAAGCGGTTTTTGGTATCCCGCCAGGATTTCGGGTGTGATTTTGGTTGGGTCGTGCCAGGCGAGTTGGATGAGTTCGGGTCCGCGCGTTTGGATTTGACGGGCGATGAGGGGACCGAGATGACGCATCTGCGGGGTGCGCAGCAGGGGGCGGATCCAGGCGGGTGCGCCGCCTCCCGCATAGACGGCGGGATCCACCAGAATCAGGCTTTGTACACGCTGAGGGTATTTCAGCGCGGCGAGCATGGCAATCGTCCCGCCTGCCGAGTTGCCCACGAGGATCGCCTGTTCGACGCCCAGCGCGTCCATCAAGCCGACGACCAGTTCAACCTGCGCCTCCTGGCTGTAGGGGTTTTCGCCCTGCCAGGTGAGCGGGCGTTCGGTGAGACCGAAGGCGGGGCGGTCGTAGGCGATGACCGTGCCGAGTTCGGCGAGCGGAGCGGTCACCTCGCGCCACGAGAACAGGCTGGCGCCGAATCCGTGGAGGAGGATGAAGGTCGGCTCGCCCTGCCCGTAGATTTTGTAGTGGACGTTGATGCCGTTGACTTCGATGAAGCGGCTGTCGGGGTCGGTGAGTTCTTCCACAGGGACGGTGTTCTCCAGCGGCGGCACGGGGACGAGGAAGGGACCGACGAGGAGCAGCAGGAGGAGGACGGCGAGGAGGATGAGGAGGGGGCGTTTGAGTTTCATAGTCAGATAGTCGGATAGTCTGATGGTCGGGTAGTCGAAGGTCAGGCGGTGGGACGGATTTTGAGGGCGGTGTAGCGCCGGCCGCGGCCGATGAGACGGAAGAGCAGAAAAGCCAGACCGTACTTGCGCCGCATCAACGCCTGGACATGCGCCAGGGCTTCGGGCGAGGGGTCGGCTTTGGCGCGGGCGTCGAGCCACTCGCCGAGGAGCGAGCCATCGGCGCGGCAGGGAGCGATGCGGACGCGCCCCTCGCGGCGGATGCGTTTGGCTTTGCCCGAATCATACTGCGTCCAGACGTAGAGCAGGTCGCCGTCTGACGCAAACCAGACCGGCGTGCGGACGGGCGTCCCGCCTTTGCGGTAGGTTTCGAGGTTGAGGTATTTGTGGGATGTGAAGAGGTCAAGGGTCATGATCTTTTAGTCTGATAGTCGAATAGTCGAATGGTCGGGCCGCTCCCAGGGTTCGACGGGACCGGGGAGGACCTCCATCAGCGGATGCGGCTGCGGGTCCGGGAGCGAGGCGTTGCGCTGATAACGTTCGGGATCGCGGCGCAGCAGTTTGGCTTGCAGATGTGCCCATTCGTAGTGCAATTGTCCCTCCGTGACGCGGATTTTCGGGCAGGGTCGTCTTTCGTCCAGTTTGCGAGTGTCGAAGCAGTAGCCGCGCCGCCCGGCCTCTTCGGCCACTTCCCAGAGATAGGCGTTGATGGCCGCCCGCCAGTCGGGCTGGGACTTGAAGCGCTCCAGTTGCGGGTGATGCTTGTAGCCGCGCGTTTTGCCTTCCAGCACGGCTTTGGCCAGCAGTCCCTCACGCCAGAGGGCGGTGAGACCTTTGGCGTCCAGGTAAGAGGGGTGAAGGCTCCACAAGCGCATCGTGGACTCTCCAGGTAGACTCATCCGAAAATCTGCGCAATCTTCTGGCGGCGGTAGTCGAAGATGTGCTCCAGTTTGCGGCGTACCCAGAGGGTATGGACGATTTCGCCCAGCGGGCCAAAGGGCAGGGCGTAGGTGACGCGGTCGGTCATCCACACGCCGCCCTCGGAGAGTTCAAAGCGGTGCTCGTGATACCAGAAGCGGTAGGGTCCCAGGCGCTGCTCGTCCACAAAGAAACGGCCCTCGACCATGTGGGTGATTTCGGTCAGCCAGAGCGAGCGGACAAACGGCAGGAAGCGGGCGCGGTACTCAATGATCTGCCCCGCGTACATCGGCGGTTCGCCGCCGGCGACGATCTCAAAGTCCAGGTCGGGCGGCGTCATCTCGTTCAGGTTGGCCGGGGTGGCAAAGTAGGGCCAGACGCGCTCGATGGGGGCGGGGAGCAATTGACGGCGAAGCAGATAATGAACCATCCTGATTACATCTCAATGTAGAGGCTGCCGTTCTCGACTGCGAGCGGGAAGGTGCGCAATGCTTCAGGCTTCTTGCCCATCTCCAGCAGGCGGCGCGACCATTCGGGGATTTTCATGCCGAGAAAACCGGTCACCCAGTCCAGGTTTTCGCCGCTGTTGAGGTCGAATTTGCTGCCGTGGAAGGGGCAGGCAATGGTCTCGCCTTCCACTTTGCCATTGGCCAGCGGTAGGCCGAGATGCGGGCACTTGTTGGCCACGGCGCGGAACTGCTCGCCAACTTTCAGCACCAGCACGGCCGTGCCTTCGACGTGGAAGACCTGGCGGTCTTTTTCAGAGAAATCGGAAAGGGTGGTGAGGAAGATTCGTTTGGACATGTTCTTTGCTCCTTTTTTGTTTTTTGCCACGAATGGCACGAATTGGACGAAGAGGATTTGCTTTTTGCAACGAATGACACGAATTAGACGAAAAAGAGGTTCGGACAGGAATTACTTCAGGCTTTCCAGCAGGGCCACGGTTGCGGCGATGACCTGCGTCTGCTGGGTTTCTCTGGAGATGGCGGAGGGATTGTCACCGTTCTGGTCGCCGTACCAGCCGAATTGAGCATGGTTGCCGCCCTGGACGACGACCCAGACGGTCTCTGGCGGCAGGAGCGGACGCGAAGCAGCGATTTTCTCCGGCGTGGCCAGGCCGTCGAGGGAGGCCGAGATTGAGACGACGCGCAGGTCGGAGCGGCTGAGGTCATCCGAAGCGGCGGGGTAGGCCGCCCACAGCACGAGTCCCTGCACGGACCCGGGGTGGGCCGCGGCGAAATGGGCGGCCATCGCCCCGCCGAGGGAGTGTCCGCCCACCGCCCAGTGCTCGATTTGCGGATAGGCGGCCATCACCCCGGCAGCCGCGTCCGGAGCGAAGACGGCCAGGTTGAACGGCATACGCACCAGGACGACCAGATAGCCCTGGTCAGCAATGGCTTGCGCCGTCGGGGCGTAAGCGCAGAAATCCACGCGCCCGCCGGGGTAGAGAATCAGGCCGACGGTCGGCGCGCCGCCATCCGGCTGAAAGGTCAGCCAGCGCTCGTTTGCGCCGACCTCGTTCAGTCCCGGCACGCGCTCGAAGACTTCCGTCATCGGGCGGGCGGGGGTCGAAGCCCAGAGGAGGAAGGCGAGCGCGGCAATGCCCAGCAAGCCCAATAGAGCAAGCAGGATGCGAACGAGGAGAGAGGACTTTTTGTTTGTCATGTGTTCCTGTAGGACAATCTTTGTAGGACAGGCTTTCCAGCCTGTCACTTATATCGGACAGCCTCTGTAGGACAGGCTTTCTAGCCTGTCTCTTTGACAGCCTCGAAAAGCTGTCTTACGTAGGACAGGCTTTCTGGC
>JBMFPJ010000122.1:0-6119 GCA_049969175.1 Anaerolineae bacterium
TGAGGGTTTCTTTCAGGTCATCTCGCTTTTTGTCTTTGTATTCGGCCTGAGTGACGAAGCGGATGGACATTTGTCCATCGCTCAAGCGTTCCAGGATTTCGTTGGCTTTGGCTTCAATTTGGGGCAGGGCTTGTTCGATGAGCAGGGCGGGGACGACATCTTTGCCGAAGGCGCGCTCCAGGGTTTTGTGTCGGGCGATGGCGCGGCGCAGCTCCTCGCCCTGGGCCTGGTATTCCGCTTTGCGTGCTCGCAAGTCGTTGAGGACGTGCACGGCCTGGCGCGCCTGGCTGACTTCTTCGCGTTTCTGGTTTTCCTGGGCGCGTAGGCGCAGGAGTTCGCTTTCGGCGTTTTCGACATCGGGGGCGGTGACACCTTGCAAGGCGGCGGCAATTTCGGCGTAGCGCTGTTCGTTTTCTTGAATTTCGTTGCGGCGGTGGGAGATTTCAGCGTTCAGGCTGGTGAGTTCGCTTTCGATTTGATGGAGCAGGCGACGTGCGGTTTCGAGCAGGCGATATTCGTTTTCGGCTGGTCGGCCCTCGGCTTCGGCGCGCCGCGCGGCTTCGTGCGCATTGGGGTCGTAGCCGAGACGGCTCAGCTCTTCGTCGATCTGCCGGAGCTGCTGGCGTGCCTGGCTGGCATAGGTTTCATTTTGCAGCCGTTGGTTGATCTCTTGCAGGCGTTTGGCTCCCTGGCCTTCCCATTCGCTGATTTTCTTTTCGGCCGCAGCCTGTCGTTCCTGCCATTGGGAAAGGGTTGCTGAGAGTGCCAGGCGGCGGCTATCGGCGGGACGTAAGGTTTGCAGTTGCTGGTCCATTTCTTGGAGACGGTTGCTCAGGTGCCGCATTTCCTGGAGGTTGGCGCGGTATTGGTCGCCAGCGGCTTTGCCCTCTTGTTGCAGCTGGACGACGGTCTGTTGGCGATGTTCCTCGCTGAGGGCCTGTCCGCACAGGGGGCATTGTGCCTGGACGACTTCTTGCAGGCGTTCGAGGCGCTCTTTGATTTCGTCCATGTGGGCTTTGAGGGTGTCGTTTTCTTTCTTGAGCTCGGCCTGGCGCTGGCGCGCGGCATGGATTTCTTGCTCCAGCTGGCGGGCCTGTTCGACTTGTTGTTCGGCCTCTTCCAGGGCTTTTTGGGTTTCTTCGATTTTCTGGCGCAGTTCGCTGCGCTGATGGATGAGCTGGTGAATCTCTTCCTGGCTGAGACGCAAGGATTGGAGTTCCTGCTCCAACCGGGCTTTTTCGGCCTCGATCTGGCGCAGCAGGGGTTGACGTTTTTCATCGTAATGGTGGAATTGGCGTGCCAATTCTTCCCATTTTTCCAGTTCCAGGCGGGCATTTTGCCAGGCGCGGTAGGTGGTCTCGATCTGGGCGGCGCGTTGCAGCAGATCGGCCTGGGCGGCGCGTTGGGCCTGAAGCTCAGCGCGACGGCTTTCCAGTCGGGTAAGAGCCGCCTGAGATTGTTCTAGGCTGGCGTGCAGATTCTCGGCGGAGCGACGCTGTTCAGCCAGCGTGGCGGCAAGGGTCTTCAAATTCTCCACCAGGTTTTCCTGACTGGCGCGTGCCGCGCTTTGTTCTTGCAGTTGCTTTTCCAGTTCCTTTAGCCTGGCTTTACGCTGGGCTTCCTGGCTCAGTTCGGCGTCAATTTCGGCGATACGCCCCTCCAGCTCGCTGAGCTGACGTTCCAGGTATTTACGGCGTTCAGCAGTCCGCTCTTTGTATGTTTCCCAGAGTTCCAGGCCGAGGATGCTGCTCAGGATTTCTTTGCGTTTGCTGGGTGGCTGTTGGGTGAATTGATCGGCTTTGCCTTGCAGGAAGAAGGCGGCGTTGATGAAAGTGTCGTAATCCAGGCGCAGGGTTTCTTCAATGCGTGCCTGGGTTTCGCGGCTGCTGCGTTCGCTGAGCGGTCGCCATTGAGGGTCACCGTTACGCGCATCGGCAATTTGAAATTCCAGCAGGGTGCTTTTGCCGCGGGGCAGCGTGCGTTGCACGCGGTAAAGGTTGCCCTCGTATTCGAAGATCAGGCGCACTTCGGCTGCTTTGGATTGCAGGTTGATAACGGATTCATCCCGTTTGCGCGCCTGACCAAACAATACCCAGGTGATAGCATCCAGCAGCGAAGATTTCCCCGCGCCGTTGTGCCCGGAAATGCAGGCCAGGTCGAAGGTGGTGAAATCCACTTCGACGGGTTGGCGGTAAGAAAGAAAGCCGGAAATGTAAAGATGTCTGGGAACCATTGCTGAAATTATACCTGAGAGCGGGTTTTATAAATCGGGGTTTACCATAGAGAACACAGATGAACACGGATGAACACTGATTCTGAAGAAAAACGGGATGAAATTACCTTGTACCTCCAATTTATCTGTTTATCTGTGTTTATCTGTGTTCATCTGTGGTTGGAACATGAATTTCAAAACACGCTCTGAGAGGGGGGATGAAATTGGCTTGCCTTAGATTCGCTCTAATGATATTATCATGCCATGCAGGATGTAACTGACCCTCGTACTCGTCGTCGTTTGATCCTGGTTGCCATTATCCTGCTCACCCTCCCCTGTTACTGTATTGGCTGGATTGCGGTGATGCTGGCGCCCGAGGCGGTGACGGTGACCCCGTCGGTGACCGCGACCGCCACCTCTCTCACGGCGACGCTCACCCCGACGCCGGCAACGGATACCATTACCCCGACTTTTTCTCCCACCCCGACGGCGACTTTTACCCTGACCTTCACCGCGACTGTTTCTCCTACGCCTTTCCTGCCTCCCACAGCTACGTGGACTCCCCTCCCGCCGCCGACGTTCACTTTCACTTCGCTCCCCTCTGCTACCTCCTCTGCGACTCTCCTCCCCTCGCCCACGTTGACTGAGACCCTGACGCCCTCGGCAACGTCCTCGCCGACGGAGACCTCTACGGTTTCACCCTCGGCTACGCCATGAAGGGAGAGCACAGGTGGCAGGGGCGCGATGAATGCTCTCGCCGTTGGGGCGGCGAAACCGACCTGTGTTGGCGCGCCGCTGTTTTCGATGATGAGGTGATTTTCTAAATGACTGAACTCCTTCCGTTTTTGAAATCTTTGCTTGCGGCGCCGGGACTTTCGGCGTACGAAGAGCCGGTTGCCGCGCTGATTCGTCAGCGCTGGGAGCCGTTGGTAGATGAGATTCATCGCAGCCGACTGGGTTCTTTGCATGGCCTCAAGCGTGGGGCGGCAAGTGAGCCGCGTCCCTCTCTACTTATTGCCACGCACATGGACGCCATCGGCTTGATGGTCAGGCAGGTGGTAGATGGCTTTTTGCGCGTCGTGGCTGTCGGTGGCGTGGATGGGCGCATTTTGCCCGGAACGCCGGTGATCGTCCATGCCAGCGGAAGTGGAGAAGAACTGCCAGGGGTGGTCGCTTTGCCCTCCGCCCGCCTGTTGCCGGAGAAAATCGGCGATGGGGTGGTGAGTATCGAATACCTGTGGGTGGATGTCGGCTTGCCGCGGCGCGAGGTCTCGAAGCGAATCCGCGTCGGCGACCTGGTGGCCTTTAACACCGAACCCGTTGAAATGTCCGGGGGAATCGTGAGCGGACATTCGCTGGATAACCGCGCCTCGGTGGCCGCGCTCACCGCTTGTCTGGAAGAACTCCAAACAAAGAGACATCTCTGGGATGTGTGGGCAGTGGCCACCACCCAGGAAGAAGTCACCCTGGGAGGGGCGACTACCTCCGCCTTTCAGCTGCGCCCGCAACTGGCCATCGCCGTGGATGTGACCTTTGGCAAAGGGCCGGGCGCCAACGGCTGGGAGACGTTCCCCATCGGTAAAGGGCCGACCCTGGTTTTTGGGCCAAATATTCATCCGTTTTTACACCGCCGCTTCAAGGAGATTGCCGAGCGGTTGGAGATTCCCCATGCTTTGGAGCCCACCCCGCGTCATTCTGGCACCGATGCGATGGCGCTCCAGGTGACGGCGGAGGGCATCCCGACAATGGTGATCGGCATTCCCTTGCGCTATATGCACACCCCGGTCGAGATGGTTGCCTTGCAGGATATTCAACGTGCCGGGCGTTTGCTGGCTGAATTTATTGCCAGCCTGGAGGTGGATTTTGTTGAAAAAATGGTGTGGGATGATTAAACGATGGTTGCGATAGGCGCTCCTCAAATCCGTTTGCTTGAAAGATTGTGTAACGCCGTGGCGGTTTCGGGCGATGAAGGGGAAGTGCGTAAAATTGTGTTGGAAGAAGTGCGCCCGTATGCCGACGAAATCAAAGTAGATGCGCTGGGCAATGTGCTGGTGACGAAAAAAGGGCGCGGTTGGCAGCGCTTGCGGGTGATGCTCGACGCACACATGGATGAAGTCGGCATGATGCTGGTGGCCGAAGATGGCGAAGGGGTGTATCGCTTCGAAACGGTCGGCTCGATTGATGTGCGTCATCTGCCTGGAAAACAAGTCTGGGTGGGAAAAGAACACACGCCCGGGGTGATTGGCCTCAAGCCGATTCACCTGACCACAGCCGAAGAGCGCGAGCGCAAACCTGGCCTCGATTCGCTGCGCATTGACCTGGGGCCGGCGGGGCGCGCCAAAGTGGGAGATCGCGCCACCTTTGCCACCCGTTTTCAACGCCGCGGGGCGGCCATTTTTGCCAAATCCATTGATGATCGCATCGGGGTGGCCACCCTGATTGAACTTCTGCGCCATGCTCCCGAAAACATTGACCTGTGCCTGGCGTTTGCCGTGCAGGAAGAAATCGGTCTGCGTGGCGCCAAAGTGGCCGCCCACTATTTTGTTCCAGACCTGGCCATTGCTGTTGATTCCACGCCGGCCCAAGACCTGCCTGCCTTTGATGACCGCGAGAACGCCGTCTATAACACCCGCCTGGGTTTGGGCCCGGCCATCTACCTTGCCGATGGCTCCGCGCTTCACGATCGCCGTCTGGTGCAGTTTCTGCAAAAAGTGGCTGAGCAGCAGGAAATCCCCTATCAGTTCCGCCAGCCAGGCGGCGGTGGGACCGATGCCGGTGCCATTCAGCGCGCCCTGGAAGGAATCCCCACCGTCTCGGTCTCGGTACCGCATCGCTACACTCATTCCCCCATCAGCCTTGCCCTGGTGGAAGATTGGAAAAACACCCTGCGCCTGCTGCACGCCGCCTTGAGTGAAATTTCTCCGTCCCTGCTGGATAATGGACGTTAGAACCCTCCAACTATGAATGGTCTCCTCGCTTTACTGGGTTCGGGCGAATACCTGCCCGTGATGGAACCGGTCGATCGCTACCTGTTGGAGAGCTTGTCGCGAGAGGGCCGTGCCCGGCGCGTCGTCTGTCTGCCGACTGCAGCCGGGCAGGAAGGGTCGGCCAGCGTGGAACGATGGTCTCGCATGGGCATCGAACACTTTCAACGCCTCGGCGCTGAAGTCACTGCCCTGCCGATCATTGACCGTCCCTCGGCGGAGGAGCCACAATGGCAACCTTTCCTCGAATCCGCTGACCTGATTTATTTCTCCGGTGGTGATCCGCTGTATCTGCTGGAGACGCTGCAAGGTACCCGTACCTGGCAAGCTATTTCCCAGGCCTGGCAACGTGGCGCCATCTACGCCGGTTGTTCTGCGGGAGCAATGATTGTGGCCCAACGATTGCCCAATTTGCGCCGCGCCGCGCTGGCCTCCGTTCCCGGCTTTGGCCTGATCTCAGCCGCTTATCTTTTACCGCACTTCGACCGCATCCCGACATGGTGGAGACCCTTCATCAATGCCTTGCGTTTGCGTCTGAAAGAAGGCGAATACCTGCTCGGCATCGAAGAGAACACCGCCCTCATTGGTCGTCCCACTGAAACCTGGCAGGTGATGGGCCAGGGGCGCGTCCACCTCCTCCAACGCAACCAGAGCCAGGTCTTCTCCTCCGGCCAAACCATCCCCAATCTAAAATCTAAAATCTAAAATCTAAAATCCCCCATCCGAGGCCTCATGAAAAAACTACTCCAGGAACTCACCGAAATCCCTGCCCCCTCCGGCGCTGAAGAAACTCTCCGTACCTACCTGCGCACCGCCCTTGAACCCCTGGTGGACGAAATCCGGGTGGATGCCCTCGGCAACCTGATCACCCGCAAAGGTCAGGCTGGCAAAGGCGGCAAACGCATCCTCCTCGCCGCCCACCT
>JBMFPJ010000123.1:0-6115 GCA_049969175.1 Anaerolineae bacterium
GATTGCTTCGTCGTGGCGCTTAGGCGCCACTCCTCGCAATGACATGCCTGAATAGATACAAAAATTCGATGCAATCGAGCCTGATTGCAGACAACGTGAAATTGGATTGTAATTATCCGATTATTGACTTGTATTTTCGTTGGTGATAATATCTCAGCAGGGGTGTTTGTGTCCGCGTAAAACTCTTTTACAGGAGGCTGATAAGGCCATCGCTTCGCAGCCGCAAATGGCGGAAATGGATGTAGAGCTTACCCCAGAGCAACATGACATCTGGAAAACCCTCTATCAGCGGCAATGGCCGCAGGTGCAAAAATATGCTTGCCGCTATTATCTGGAGGGGCTTCGATTTTGCAATTGCCCGAAGATCAAATCCCTTCCATCCAGTGGTTGAATGAGCGAATCACGCCTCGTACAGGCTGGCGGACGGTGCGCACGAAGGTGCGTTATTCCAATGCGGTTCAATGGTATCAGCATTTTGCCCGCAAGGAGTTTTTGGTAACGGACTATCTGCGCACCCGCGATGAGCTGGACTTTACCCCAGAACCGGATATGTTTCACGATATTTTTGGCCATCTACCGTATTTTGTTTTGCCCGAATATGTGGAAATTCAGGAAATGTTCGCTCCGGCGTTTCATTGCGCTAAAACGGATGAAGAGCGGGAAAACGTCAAACGGTTGGCCTGGTTTAGTACCGAGTTTGGTTTGATCCGTGAGAATGGCGAGATGAAGGTTTTTGGCACCGGCCTGATTTCCTCTAAGGGCGAGATGGAGCACGTGATGGCGGGGAATACACCGCTGATGCCTTTCAAGGTCGAAACCATCGTCAATTTTGATAAGGCGATTTGGAGTTACAACAATCAGTTGTTTTTCTTTGAATCGCTGGCGGAACTGAAGCAGGAATTGGCGCGCTACTTCGATCGTTTGTAATCTCGGCCGATGCGCCGAAATCTGACGTCATTGTGTGCCTGCACTCATCCCATTCCATCTCCGTTGGGAGAGGGGGTGGGATGAGAATTTGCTCCTGACTTTGCCGATCTTTTTTCGTATAACCATAGGGAGATGGCCAGCCCCACCCAGGCGAGGATCTGCTCCAGCCGCAGGCCGCCCAGGATGAGCACGCTATCGCCGCGAAAGGCGCCCAAGAAGAGTTGCCAGCCGGCTGTCCACGCGGCGAAGACGAGGAAGAGCCGCCCGGGGCGTGGATCGGCTTTTCGTTGCCAGACCAGGCCCAAAGTCAGGAGCGAGGCGAGGGTTTGATAAATTTGGGTGGGGTGACGCGGCGCGTTCCACAGTTCAATCGCCCAGGGTAGATTCGTTGGTTTCCCAAAGGCAGTACCGGCGGCCAGCTGGCTGAGACTCAGGCCGATGGCCAGGGTGGCAAAGAAGGGGGTGAGCGCATCCAGCGTTGCCCACAAAGGCAGTTTTTGGCGTTGACCGTAAAGAAATGCGGTGATCAGGGCGATTCCCAGGCCGCCGTAGAGATCGAATACGTCCAGGTTGAGGGCAAAAAGGCTCAGCGGGCTTTTGCTGAAGGCCTCCAGATGCGCCAGGACATAAATGAGCCGCCCGCCGATAACCAGGGCTGCCAGGCTGTAAAAGACCAGGTCTTCCAGCGCGGCAGAGCGGACCTGGTGGCGAGGGGCGCGTTTTTGGCTGAGACCCAGCCCAACCCAGGCGGCGATCAGCAGCAAGATAAGATGACGGGGGGGCGCGAAGAGGGAGCGGAAAAGTTCGATCATGGGGTATTCAGGATAATTTCAATGCGGGTGCGTAACAGGGCTTCGGACATGGGGCCGCCGATGACCACTTCGCGAATGATGCCGTCGCGGCCGATAAAGTAACTGGAGGGCAACGAACGCAGCTGGTAGGCGCGGCTGACCTCGCCGTCTTCGTCGAGTAAGATGGGAAAGGTGAGGCCATATTGCTGGACAAAGCCAGGGATGGCGGCGGGTTTGTCTTGCACGGTGGAGTTAACCGCCAGCACAAGCAGCCCCTGGTTGCGATATTCTTCGTAGAGTTTTTGCAGGGTGGGCATTTCGGCGCGACAGGGTGGGCACCAGCTGGCCCACAGGTTGAGAATGATGGCCTGACCGCGCAATTCTGAAAGGGTGTAGCGTTTCCCATCCAGGCTGTTCAGGGTGAAATCGGGGGCCAGGAAGCCTGCTTGCGGCGCAGGGATTTTGCCTGCGGTGGTCGAGCCGTTCGGATCGGCGCTCAGGCCAATCCAGACCAGGCCAGCCAGCAGGAGGAAAAGATGAAAAATAAGACTTTTGTTGGATTGCATAGACGAATGGTTTCGACTAGACTGATATTGTCAATCACCCCTATCTTACTATAGACTTGCTCTGCGATCAGGCTCAATTCGCTTTTGTCTCGAATTTTCCCGAATTGATCAAAGGAAATTCGCAGCATTCGTGTCATTTGATGCAGAATCAGTAATTTTATGTTTTTGACAGATTCGATCTACGTTGGCATGGATCCCACTTCGGCTCGCAAGGAGGTTTCCTATGCGGCGCTTGACCGCGATTTGCGCCTGCTGGCGCTGGCCGAGGGCAGTTTGGAAGAGGTACTGGTGTTTTTGAGCGAACATCAAAACGTCGTCGTGGCGGTCAATGCGCCGCGCTCGCCCAATCAAGGGGTGGCGCGGCAGATGGTGGAAAAGCAAAATGCGGCTGAGAAGCATCCCTTGCGCGGTGTTGAGTTGCGCCTGGCGGAATATGAACTGCGTCAACGCGGCATTGCCGTGAGTGGCACCCCGGCACGCCGCGAGCTTTGTCCTGCCTGGATGCAGATTGGATTTTCGCTCTACGATTCGCTTTCTCAGGCCGGCTTTTTGCCTTTTTTCGCCAGCCAGTCGCCTCGTCGCTGGTTGGAGACGCATCCCCATGCCTGTTTTTGCGTTCTGCTGGAGCAAATTCCACTGCCGCGCCTGAGCCTGGAGGGGCGGATTCAGCGCCAGTTGATTCTCTATGAGCAGAATCTGCACATCCCTGACCCCATGGATTTCTTTGAAGAGATCACCCGCTTCAAACTGCTCAAAGGGAAGTTGCCCGTGGAGATCATTTATTCGGCTGAAACGCTGGATGTGCTCGTCGCCGCTTACACGGCCTGGCTGGCAGCTCACCACCCCGAAAAAGTCTCGCGCCTGGGCGACCCGACTGAAGGGGAAATCATCCTGCCGGGGACGCTCAAAGAAAAATATTCGCCATAATTCAGACTTGCTCCCGAAAAGCCAATCTGATTTTGGTACAATCGGTGAAACCTACGTTGTCAAGATGGATATGAATACCGATCTTACTTCTCGCGCCATCAACACTTTGCGTTTTCTCTCTGCCGATGCGGTTCAACAGGCCAATTCGGGTCATCCCGGACTTCCCATGGGCGCGGCCGCCCTGGCATTTACCGTGTGGACGCGGCATCTGCGGCACAACCCGCGCAACCCGCGCTGGCCCGGACGGGATCGCTTCATCCTCTCCGGGGGGCATGGCTCCATGTTGCTCTATTCCCTTTTGCACCTGACCGGCTATGACCTGCCATTGGAAGAATTGCAAAACTTCCGTCAATGGGGCAGCCGTACACCCGGCCACCCTGAATATGGTCTCACCCCTGGCGTGGAAATGACCACCGGCCCGCTGGGGCAGGGCTTTGCTACCGGCGTGGGCATGGCCATTGCTGAAGCCCATCTCGCTGCCACCTTTAACCGCCCCGATCACCCCATCATCGACTCGTACATTTACGCCATTGTCACCGATGGCGATTTGATGGAAGGCGTAGCCTCTGAGGCGGCATCGCTGGCGGGTCACTTGCAGCTGGGTAAACTGATTTACCTCTACGATGACAATCACATTTCCATTGATGGCAGCACCGACCTGGCCTTCACCGAAGACCGCGCCCGACGTTTTGAGGCTTACGGCTGGCAGGTCTTGCGCGTGGACGATGGGAACGACGTTGTGGCAATTGATGCCGCCATTGAACAGGCCAAAACCGATCCGCGCCCCTCGTTGATACTCTGTCGCACCATTATTGGCTATGGTGCCCCTACCCGCCAGGGCACCTCCAAAGCCCATGGCGAACCCTTGGGCGAAGCCGAATTGAATGCCGCCAAGCAGGCGTTGGGCTGGCCACTGGAGCCGCGTTTTTATATCCCGGACGATGTACTGGCGTTTTATCGTCAGGCCGTAGAACGTGGCGCTGCTCTGGAAGCCGCCTGGCAGGAACGCCTCGAATCTTATCGCCGCGCTTACCCCGACCTGGCTGCTGAATTGGAGCGACGGCTGCATGGCGAATTCCCCGCCGGCTGGCAGGAGGCCCTGCCGGCCTTTCCCGCCGACGCCAAAGGCATGGCTACCCGGGCTGCCTTGGGCAAAGTGCTCAATGCTCTGGCGACTCGCCTGCCCGAACTGATCGGCGGATCTGCTGACCTCACTCCCTCCAACAACACACGTTTTGAAGGGGCTACCGATTTTCAAAAAGAAAATTACCCTGGACGATACCTCCACTTTGGCGTGCGTGAGCACGCGATGGGCGCGGCCCTCAACGGGATGGCGCTCTTTGGAGGTCTCATTCCTTATGGAGGCACGTTCCTCGTTTTTTCAGATTACATGCGCCCAGCAATTCGCATCGCCGCGCTTTCACATATCCCCTCTATTTTTGTTTTCACCCACGATAGCATCGGCCTCGGTGAAGATGGCCCCACCCACCAGCCCGTGGAACATCTGGCCAGCCTGCGCGCCATCCCCAACCTGACGGTGATTCGTCCGGCAGATGCCAACGAAACCGTTCAGGCCTGGCGCGTTGCTCTTGAAAACCGAAAAGGCCCCACCGCCCTGGCGCTCACCCGTCAGCCAGTGCCCACCCTGGAAGCCACCGCCCAGGCTCAAGTCTGGCGCGGAGCGTACGTATTGCGCGACTTCGGCGCACCGATTCAGGTCATCCTCCTGGCTTCAGGCTCAGAAGTCGCCCTGATCTATGCCGCGGCCGAACGCCTGGCAGCAGAAGGCATACGGGCGCGCGTGGTTTCCTTCCCCTCGTGGGAACTGTTTGAACAACAAGACCTTGCCTATCGTCAAAGCGTGTTGCTGCCGGATGTGCGGGCGAGGATTGCCGTCGAAGCCGGCGTCGGCCAGGGGTGGGAACGTTACGTCGGCCTGAATGGTCGCATTCTTTCCTTGGAACGCTTTGGCGCTTCGGCCCCCTATCAGGTGCTTTATCAGAAATTCGGATTCACGGTAGAAAACATCATGGCCCTGGCGCAGGAGGTACTATGAAAATTGCCATTGCCTGCGATCACGGCGGATTTCCGCTGAAAGCCACCATCCTGGAAGCCGTACGCCAGGCCGGCCACGAACCCCTGGACCTGGGCACCCACTCCAGCGCCAGCGTGGACTACCCCGATTATGCCGAAAAACTCGGTCATACCATCCAAAGCGGCGAGGCCCAGCGTGGCATCCTGCTGTGCGGATCGGGCATCGGCGCCTGCATTGCCGCCAACAAAATGAAAGGCATTTACGCTGGCGTTTGCCACGATACCTACTCCGCCCACCAGAGCGTGGAGCACGACGACATGAACGTCCTCTGCCTGGGAGCGCGCATCATCGGCCCCGAACTGGCGCGCGAAATTGTCCTGGCCTTCCTCTCCGCTCGTTTCATAGGAAACGACCCCGGTCAAGAACGCCATGCCAGAAGAGTCCAGAAAGTCAGAAATCTAGAAGGTTGATTCTATGAACCCCATTCAGCAAATTACCGCCCTTGGCCAATCCCTCTGGTACGATAACATCCAGCGGCGCCTGCTCGAAAATGGCGAGCTCAAAGCCATGATCGAGCGCGGCGAAATTCGCGGCGTCACCTCCAACCCCACCATCTTCCACAACGCCATTGCCAAAACCCACGATTACGACCCCGCCCTCCTCCCCCTCGCCTGGTCAGGCTGGAACGCCGAAGACATCTTCTGGCAGCTGGCCATCGAAGACATTCGCCAGGCCTGCCAGCTCTTCCAACCCCTCTACGAAGAAAGCAATGGCCAAGATGGCTACGTCAGCCTGGAAGTCAACCCCCACCTGGCCCACGACACCGAAGGCACCATCGCCCAGGCTCGCCTGCTCTGGCAGCGCGTGGC
>JBMFPJ010000124.1:0-6111 GCA_049969175.1 Anaerolineae bacterium
TTCTTCGTGTAGCATCGAATTAAACCACACGCTCCGCTGCTTGTGCGGGCCCCCGTCAATTCCTTTGAGTTTTAACCTTGCGGCCGTAGTCCCCAGGCGGTGAACTTATCGCGTTAGCTGCGGCACCGATGGGGTTTAAACCACCGACGCCAAGTTCACATCGTTTACGGCTAGGACTACCGGGGTCTCTAATCCCGTTTGCTCCCCTAGCTTTCGCGTCTGAGCGTCAGAAACAGTCCAGAAGACCGCCTTCGCCACTGGTGTTCCTCCCGATATCTACGCATTTCACCACTACACCGGGAATTCCATCTTCCTCTACTGCTCTCTAGCCCGGTAGTATTGGACGACCTCTCCCAGTTGAGCCAGGAGATTTCACGCCCAACTTACCGAACCGCCTGCACGCGCTTTACGCCCAGTGAATCCGGATAACGCTTGCCTCCTACGTTTTACCGCGGCTGCTGGCACGTAGTTAGCCGAGACTTATTCCTGAGATACTGTCCTTTCTCATCTCTCAGAAAAGCGCTTTACGACCCGAAGGCCTTCTTCGCGCACGCGGCGTTGCTGCATCAGGCTTTCGCCCATTGTGCAATATTCCCTACTGCTGCCACCCGTAGGTGTATGGACCGTGTTTCAGTTCCATTGTGGGGGGCCACCCTCTCAGGTCCCCTACCCGTCGTAGCCTTGGTGGGCCATTACCTCACCAACTAGCTGATGGGACGCAGGCCCCTCCCAAAGCGCCTTGCGGCTTTAGTCACCGGCTTCTAAACCCGATGACCACATGCGGTATTAGCAGTCCTTTCGAACTGTTATCCCACACTTTGGGGCAGGTCGCCCACGCGTTACTCACCCGTTCGCCACTAGGATACCTTCGTATTGCTACAAAGGCACCTCGTTCGACTTGCATGTATTAGGCACGCCGCCAGCGTTCATCCTGAGCCAGGATCAAACTCTCCGCAAAACTTTTCATCTCTTTCGAGATGTAAGGTACGGATTCATTACTGGATCGACAGAGTTGTTGCTTCCTATCACTCTTCAGTTGTTAAGGTTCTCCCATCCAAAGCGGGCTGCATTTTACCCGCTCCATCATCGCCTGTCAAGCCTTTTGACAGACGAAAATACCGATGCACTCGCATCGGCTCGTCAGACTGCCAAACCTCCAGGCTTGTGTCTCTGACGTGAGACGGTTACTCAGTTGTGAATGATCTGTCTTGGGGAGACGAGATCTGTAAACGTACTAGCAAGCGCTTATTATATGCACTTCGCTTTCTTTGTCAAGAAGATTCAAGCACCAATTTCAAAATTCAACCTTAAAAAAACCAGCAACACGGTCTCACATCATTTCCTGCCGGCCCGAAAGCGCCCGCAAGAGCGTGTTTTGATCGGCATATTCCAGGTCGCCTCCCACCGGCAGGCCACGTGCCAGGCGCGTCACGCGCACCCCCAGCGGCTCCAACTGTTGACGCAGGTACAACGCCGTCGCGTCGCCTTCCATGCTGGGATTGGTCGCCAGAATCACTTCCTTCACCCCTCCAGCGGCAACACGCCCCAGCAATTGCTTGATCTTCAAATCGTCGGGACCAATGCCTTCAATGGGAGATAACACTCCCTGCAAGACGTGATACTTGCCCTGAAAGCCCCCTGTGCGCTCCAGCGCCAGCACATCCAGTGCCTCTTCCACCACACAAATCGTGCTGGAATCCCGGTTGGGCGAGGCGCAAATATCACAGCGGTCACGCCCCCGTTCCATAATGTTAAAGCATTCGGGGCAAAATGAGATTTTGTTTTTTAAGTCACTCAAGGCTGTGGCCAGTTCCTGGCTAACATCTTCAGGGGCGCGCAGCAGGAAAAAGGCCAGCCGCGAAGCCGATTTTGGGCCAATGCCAGGCAGGCGTTCAAAGGCATTGATGAGGGCCTGAACAGGTTCGGGGAGAAGCATGGCTGGCTATTCTCGCTAGAAGGGAAGTCCACCGGCCAGCGGTCCCATGCGTTGAGCAGCCAGTTGGCGCGATTGCTCCAGGGCCAGGTTGACTGCGGAAAGGACCAAATCTTGCAGCATTTCGGCATCTGCTTCTTTCAACAAATCAGGGCTGATTTCGACCGCCCGGCATTTCTGATCACCGGTCATCGTCACTTTGACTACCCCGCCGCCAGCGCTGGCAGTCACTGTTTCTTCGGCCAGTTGAGCCTGAATTTCTTCCATCTGCTTTTGCAAACGCTGCAATTGTTGCATCATGCCGCCCCCACCCACGGCAGGGGCTTTGTTAAATCCTTTAGCCATATTACCTCACTATTCTTGAATATCTACGACCTCGCCGCCATGCTGAATGGCTGTAGCGACCATGCCATCTTGCGGTACATGCGGCGGAATTTTACCTTTTGCATTGGTCACCACACAACGTATGGTCAAATCCACTCCTAAAAGTTCAGCTAACGCTTTTCGGGTGGTCTCGATTTGATCGGGCTTGTCCATTTTTGAAACCAGAACTTCGCTGGCAAAGCCCAAAATCAGGGTCTTCCCCTGCACATCGATCATTTTGACGGAATTGAGCAAAGCCGCCAGGTTGGGTTGCGATTTATGCAAAGAGGCGGCAATTTGTTTCCAGACTTTTATTACCTCCTCAGCGGAGACGATCGGGGCCTCGGGTTGCGTCTTTTCTTCGGGCGGATTCGTCGGGCGGATCGCGACCGGGGGAGAGGCGGATTCCGTTATCGGAAGCGCGGAGGTCACTTGGGGCTGGGATCCGGCTTTTTTGGCGGGAGCCGGCACGAGGTCCGCGGCAGAGGCGCTGAGAGGAGGGGCCTCGATGGCTTCCGCCAGGGCCAATTCCAGGCTGAGGGAAGGTTGCCAGCCGGTGCGCAAATCGGTCGCGGCCGCGTTGAAAATCTTGATCAGGCGCAGCACTTCGGGTGGGGTAATTGCCCGGGCATGAGTATCCATTTGGGCACGCGCGTCTTCCGAGGCTTCGACTTGATCGGCATTGCCCATTTGAATCAACATCAGGCCGCGCAGGTATTCGACAATTTGCCGCGCCAGCGAGCGCGGATCGGCTCCCGCATCGAGGGCGCGGTGAATCGTCTCGAAGCCGCGCCCCGGCTCATGGTCCAGGATCGCAGCGATGACATCCAGCACCGTCTGGCTGGTGGCGGTGCCGAGTACGGTTTGCGCCAGGTTGAGGGTGATTTTGCCGCCGGTGGAGGCCAGCTGGTCGAGCAGGGAAATGGCGTCGCGCACCGAGCCAGTGGATTGCCGGGCAATGAGGGTGAGGGCGGTTTCTTCGACTTCCAGGCCCTCTGCCTGGACGATTTGCCTGAGTTGTGCCACAATTTCGGCAAGAGGGACACGACGGAATTCATGTCGCTGACAGCGCGAGAGCACAGTGGCCGGGATTTTGTGGATTTCAGTGGTGGCCAGGATGAAGATGGCGTGGGGAGGTGGCTCTTCCAGGGTTTTGAGCAAGGCGTTGAAGGCGGCGGTGGAGAGCATGTGTACTTCGTCAATGATATAGATTTTGTATTTGCCCTGGGTGGGAGCAAAGTTGATTTTGTCGCGCAGATCGCGCACGTCATCTACGGAGGTGTTGGAGGCAGCGTCAATTTCGATCAGGTCAAGAAAGCGGTTTTCATTGACTGCTTTGCAGTGTTCGCACTGGTTGCACGGGCGGTTGGCCGGGTCGGGATGGAGGCAGTTGACGGCTTTTGCCAGCAAGCGCGCCACGGTCGTCTTGCCGGTGCCACGCGGCCCGGCAAAGAGATAGGCATGGCCAATACGTCCGGCTTTGATGGCATGGGTCAGGGTCTGGACAACATGTTCCTGGCCAATGACAGCATCCCAGCCTTTGGGGCGATATTTACGATAGAGGGCCTGGCTCATTTTTTGATCCGTAGTGTTTTTGAGCATCGAATGGCGCAAATTTCACGAAAAATGTTTTTTGTTGCATCGAATGGCGCGAGTTTCACGAAAGTTCGTGTCATTCGCTGCGAAGGCGAATGTTTATGGAACCCGATAGACAGCGCGCAGATTGCCCTGGGCGTCGTATAAACGGGCATTTTCTCCCGAACGCCACACGGCTTCGGGGGCGCCCCAATAGAGGTCAATGACGGTATCGCTACCAGCGGCAGTATGCACCCGAACCGCGCCATTGGCAAAAAGGGTCAGCTGCGGAAAGGTAAATGCATTGCCGTCTTCATCCTTGAGCTGCCAGCCGGCCAGGTTCAGCTGTCCTTCACCGCGATAGCGGATGATGACCAGTTCAGCGTTCAGTGTGCCTGCACCCACTACGCTGACGATTTGCACGGGTATGTCACCGGCGGGAGTGAAGGTTTCGGTGAGGGGAATGGGATTCCCTGGAGTAAGGGCAGGAGCAGCGGGAGCGTAGGTGGCGCGGATGTTGCGGTCGTACCAGAACAAAATCGCGCCAGTCACACATGCGGAAACAAAGACATTCAGCAAAAGATAATACACCAGTTTGCGGCGATTCATGCTGGTGTTATGATAGCACAAAATGCTCGAGCTTTTTCAGGTTTTAAGTTTACACAACAGGGCAACCCAATCCCCCATTTGGCGGCGAGCGATCGTTTCCAGACCTTTGGCCTGAGCAGCCCGACGGGCTTTTTCCTCCTGATCAAGCAGGATACCGCTTAAGATTAACCAGCCGTTCGGTTGTACCAGCTGAGCCAGGCCGGCATCAAAGAGGCGGATAATAACCGGCGCCAGGATATTTGCCATCACCAGCGGGGCGGTACACAAAGAGAAGTCACCGGCGAGGATTTCGCCCACCGAGCCTTGAGCAAGGATGAGTTCTGCGCCAATGCCGTTCAGGTCAGCGTTCTGGCGGGAATTTTTGATCGATTCCGGGTCAATATCCACGCCGAGGGCGCGGGTTGCACCCAGTTTCAGGGCAGCAATGGAGAGAATGCCAGAGCCACAGCCAACATCAATGACCGTGGCTGAGTCGGGGTCTGCGCTCTGTAATCCGCGCTCGAACACCTGCTCAATCAACTCCAGGCACAACTGCGTTGTGGGATGGGTACCCGTGCCGAAGGCCATGCCAGGATCAATTTTGATGGGGATACGCTGGGGGTCAGAGACTTCCATCCACGCAGGGACTACCATCAGTCGCTGTCCGATACGGATAGGCTGGTAGCGTTGTTTCCAGGCCTCCATCCAGTTCTGATCCGCAATTTGCCGGTAGTGCGGGGCAGGCAACGGTTGAATCATGCCCAGGTAGAACAAGGCTTCTTCGAGTTTTTGGCGCGTTTCTTCCAGTTGTTCGTTGACTTCGAGGTAGGCGCGCACAGTGATGGGGCCAGCTGGCGTGCCCTCGTCTTCATCATTGAGGAAGGTTACTTCCTGTTCAGTGGTCACGCCATTGGGGGCAAAGCGCGCCAGCACGTCGGCTACCGCTTCGGCCAATTCACCGTTGACGGTGAGTGAGACTTCGAGCCAGTTACTCATTTGGGTAAATCAATCGCCTCCCAAAGCCTCGTTCAGCCAGTCTAAAAAGCCTTTTTCTTTGGGCTTGACGGTGGTGCCAAGGGTGCTTGCCAGTTTTTCAAACAACTCGCGCTGTTCTTTGGTCAGCTTGGTAGGAATTTCCACGTTGACGATGACCAGCTGGTCACCGCGTCGACCGTTGCCGCGCAGATAGGGCACGCCTTTGCCTTTGAGGGTAAAGACCTTTCCCGCTTGGGTGCCTGGCGAGATGTGTAGCTTTTCTTTGCCGTCCAGGGTGGGGACTTCAATTTCAGCGCCCAGAGCCGCCTGCGCCACATTGATGTCAAGGTTGAGCAGGATGTCATTTTCACGACGCTTGAAGAATTGATGCGGCTGGACGTTAAGAATCAGGTAGAGGTTACCGTTTGGGCCACCATATGTGCCAGGTTGACCCTCCCCGGCCAGGCGGATTTGCGTGCCATCATCTACGCCGGCGGGGATTTGAACGCGCTTGCGGATTGTTTTACGCTCCAGGCCGCTGCCCCGGCAGGTGTGACAGGGTGTACCGATGACTTCGCCGCGCCCGTTGCAAGTGGGGCAAATGGTGGTTTGTACCATTGAGCCAAAGAAGGTCTGGCGCACCTGACGGACTTCGCCCTGGCCACCGCAGGTCGAGC
>JBMFPJ010000125.1:0-3939 GCA_049969175.1 Anaerolineae bacterium
TTGTCCCCGTCAGGGGGAGCGCAGCGAATGTGTCCGCCTGCAAACGGTGTTAGCCTCAGTCACAATCTATCGAACTCTTCGGGTTCGACATCAGGGGCTTTGTTGAGGATTTCCAAAAATCTCTCACGACTACCACGCCTGGCGCGTTTTTCTAAATACTCGATGGTGGAAATTGCCGCAATTTTCTCGGCAACCGCCAGCATGACAAACTGATTGACAGAAATGCCTTCTTCTTGTGCTAATTCACGAAGTTGCTCGTGTAAGGATTTCGGTAAACGTAAACTCAATGCGCTCATTCTTTCACCTCACGAATAATCTGCAAAAACTCTCTTGGCGTTATGGCTTGAATTCCAAACTTATCAACGCCTTTGAAGTCACCGATATTATGTGTCACGATGTATTCACATTGCGCAGTTACCGCCAATTCAAGGATGAGTTCATCATTTACATCTGATAAAGTGGAACGCCACAGAAAGGAAATCTTATGATGATGAGCCATTGAACAAAGTGCGTCAATGAAGTCTGATACATCATCCTGCAACAAGCCCAATTCTGCGCGGTAGCGTTGAAGGACATCTTCATACTCAAGGATGAGCGCTACCGAATCGTGAATTTCAAACTTCTGTGTACCAACCAATGATAACAATTTGTTGGATGCGCCTCTCTTGGAACGAAGAGCGGCAACGATGACATTCGTGTCAAGAACAATATCAGGCGGCTTCATATTGGTATTATATACGACATTCCCCGCAATATCAACCACCCAAAAGCCTGATATGGAAAAGAAGGGGGCTAACGAATCTGTCGAAAAACCTTTTTTCGCGGAGCGAAACCCACCTGGGGCGGCTTGCGCGGCGGGGTGAGGAAGGATTCTTGCCCTCTGGACTGTCAATTTTGGCTTTTATCACGCTGATCAGAAAAATTGACAAAATAGATCACGCCATCGAACACGGCATACGCCCCGCCGCCATATTCATGAACCCGCGTGCGCACATTGAATTCTCGCGGCAGGCAATCTTCCACTTCTCCATTGGGGCGAAGACGGACCAGGGCATTGCGTCCTCCCTCCTTTGGGCGCATTTCCAGCCAGTAAATGTCGTCACCGTTCATAGCTGCCTTCCCAAGCCAATGGTGGCAGACACAATCAGGCTGCTGGTAATGGGAGATTTCCAACTTCCATAAGGAGCGATCTGGCGCATGGGATGCCTCCGGGCAAAGATTCAAGCAAAGAAGACCCCCTCAAAAAGCAGTGGGCGCTAAGGGACTCGAACCCCTGACCTTCTCTGTGTAAGAGAGACGCTCTAACCAACTGAGCTAAGCGCCCGTGCCTGTAGATTATAAAGTGAAGGTTGTCGGTTGGCAAGTTAAAGATTACACTTATATAATTGCTCTTGAAAACCTATCACAACCGCGAGATTTTGTAGTGCGACATTCATGTCGCTTTAGGTTGCGGATAAATTCCGCGCTACGTCATTGCGTCATCTATTCTTTTCAGGTAACTATTCAGACATGAGAAAAAACGATTGCAAATGTTTGCGAGTGGCATCTCGCGCCACGAGGGGGCACGCTGAGGCTCGCCCGAAGCGCAATCTCCTTTTCCAACGGGCCAATCTGGCATTGGGAAGATTGCTTCGTCGTGGCGCTTAAGCGCCACGACGAAGCAATGACATGCAATAGATATTTTTTTCAGATCAGGAGTCGCTATGAAAATCGTACGCTACCAGGAAAAAAATGCATCCCCAAAATACGGCTGGCTGCTTGAGGATCAAATTGGCGAAATCGAGGGGGATATCTTCGGAAAATACCGTCGCCGTGACGCTCGCCTCCCCCTCAGCGAGGTCAGGCTACTCGCCCCCGCCACACCGAGCAAAATCATCTGCGTTGGGCGGAACTACATTGACCACGCCAAAGAATTGGGCAACGAAGTCCCACAAATTCCCTTGATCTTCCTCAAACCCCCCTCCTCCATCATCGCCCCTGGCGAGACCATCTACCTGCCGCCACAATCCAAACAGGTGGAACACGAGGCCGAACTGGTCGTCGTCATCGGCAAACGCGGCCGTCACATCATCGCCGAAGAAGCCCAAAATTATATCTTCGGCTACACCATCGGCAACGACGTCACCGCCCGCGACCTGCAAAAAATTGATGACCAGTGGACCCGCGCCAAAGGATTCGATACCTTCTGTCCCTTCGGCCCCTGGATAGATACCGAATTCGACCCTGCCGACGCGATCATCACCTGTCGCGTCAACGGCCAGATGCGTCAGATGGCCTCCACCCGCGACATGGTCTTCAGCGTCTCGACCCTGATCGCCTACATTTCCTCCATCATGACCCTGGAGCCGGGCGATCTCATCTTCACCGGCACGCCAGCAGGCGTAGGTCCGCTCCATGATGGCGATGTCGTTGAGGTGGAAATTGATGGTCTGGGACGTCTTTCCAACCCGGTAAAGGCGGAGCCGGGCGCGGTATAATCTCCTCGCCATGCCCAAACGTAAAGCGCCCGAGGATTTATCACTGGAGGAGGTGCGCCGCCTGCTGGTTGAAAAACGCCGCGGGGCGCGGCGAGCGCGTATCGAGCATTTCCGCCGCACCGGTCGCATCGTGGACGTTGTGCCGGATTCTCCCTCCCCGACGATTGAGACTCCCGAATCGGCCGCGGAATCCCCTCCCCTCAGCCCGCGGCGGCGCTGGTTGGATCGCATCCTGTTCAGCGTGGAAGTACTCGCCGTCATCGGCTTGCTCGGCATCCTGTTCAACGGCCTGGGCATGTTGCGTGACCTGAATCGGGAGGTCGCCGCCGCCCTCAGCCCGGTCACGCCAACGCCGACGCCGTTGATCATGGCCGTTGTGCTACCCTCCGGTCACACCCCACCCGATGCTCAGGGCAATACCCGCCCCAATGAGGCCGAGATCCCTGAGCACCTGCGCCCCATGGTGCAATCGCTGGCCAACCTGCCTCCACCCCCGCCCAGCGCCAGCCAGGGCATCCGCATTCAAATTCCCGCCCTGCATGTAGATGCTCCCATTGTTCAGGGCGATAGCTGGGAACAGCTGAAAAAAGGCGTTGGTCAACACATCGGTTCCGCTGACCCCGGCCAGCCGGGAAATATGGTGCTCTCGGCGCACAATGACGTGTACGGCGAATTATTCCGCTACCTGGATCAACTTCAGCCAGGCGATCAAATCATCATCCACACCCAACAGCGCCAGTACACTTATATCGTGGATCGCACCATTATCGTCAAACCCACCCAGGTTGAGGTCATGGCCCCCACAGCCGATCCCACCCTGACGCTAATTTCATGTTATCCTTACCTTGTGGATACAGACCGGATTGTGGTCTTTGCGAAATTACTGAAATAACAGGAGAAACAATGGCTAAGAAATCCCGACGACAACTCAGCAAGCGCGCCATCGCAAGCACGCCCGCCGCTCCCGTCATACGCGGCAGTGAGTTCAACCCCGATTACAGCATGGTCATCCGCGACCTGAAGCGCATCGGCATCCTGGCAGGATCGCTTTTCGGCGCGCTCATCATCCTCTCGTTCTTCTTCCACTAAATCACTGCAAAGGAGTGACCCATGTCTCGCATGTTTGTCCCGGGGCCGGTAGATGTGGCGGAGGAAGTCCTCCAGGCCCAAACCCGGCCCATGCTGCCCCATCGCAGCAAAGAATTTGAAGAAATTTACCGCCGCACGGCCGACAAGGCCAGCAAATTGTTCTTCACCCAATCTCGCGTCTTTCTCACCGCATCCTCCGGCACCGGCCTGCAAGAAGCCGCCATTCGTAATTTTGTCCATCGTCGCGTGCTCTCCTGCGTCAACGGCGCCTTTGCCGATCGCTGGTACGAAGTGGCCATCTCCAACGGCAAAGAGGCCGAAAAACTGGCCTTTGAATGGGATGAACCCATCGCCCCCCAACGCGTCGCCGAGG
>JBMFPJ010000125.1:3949-6090 GCA_049969175.1 Anaerolineae bacterium
AAAAAAGGTCAGTTCGAAGCCATCACCATCGTCCATAACGAGACCTCTACCGGGATGCAAAATCCGGTCAAAGAAGTGGCTGAGGCCGTTCGCGCTGCCGCACCAGACACCCTGATTCTGGTAGATGCGGTCTCCTCCCTGGGCGGAGCAAAAATCGAAATGGATGCCTGGGGCCTGGACATGGTGCTCACCTCCTCGCAAAAATGCCTGGCCCTACCGCCTGGCCTGGCCCTCTGCGCCGTCTCCGACCGCGCCATGAAAAAGGCCGAAAAAGTCGAAAACCGCGGCTGGTACTTTGACCTGGTACGCATGGAAAAGCATCGCCTGAAGGATTCTTCGCCCGCTACGCCGGCCATGTCGCTGATCTATGCCCTCGATTTCCAGCTGGATCGCATCTTTGCCGAGGGTCTGGAAAATCGCTTCGCCCGTCATTCTGCCATGGCCAAACGTGTCCAGGATTGGGCTGAGGCCCACGGTCTGCTCATCTACGCTCCCGAAGGCTTCCGCTCGCAAACCGTAACCACCATCAAAAACGAACGCGGCATAGACGTGGCCCATTTGAACGCCTTCCTGAAAGAACGCGACATGCGCATTGCCAACGGCTATGGCCAGCTGAAAAACGTCACCTTCCGCATTGCCCACATGGGTGAAACACAGCTGAGCGACATCGAAGACCTGCTCAAGGCAATGGAAGAGTTTTTACAGACGCATTGAGCCTTTCTTTTCTAAACGACAGTAGCGCGGCGTAACCCCGGGGCTTTTCCAACGGGTCAGGGCAACGCGTTGAAAAACCAATGAATACAACCTTTGAAATCACCCTGGAACGTCTCACCTATGGCGGCGAAGCCATGGGGCGCCTTCCCGATGGCCGCGCCGTCTTTGTTCCCTTTGCCCTGCCGGGGGAACGGGTGCGCCTGCGCCTGCTGGAGGAAAAACGCGGTTTCGCCCGTGCTGAGTTGCTTGACGTGCTGAGCGCTTCGCCTGAGCGCATCTCCCCCCGTTGCCGGCATTTTGGTTCGTGTGGCGGCTGTCACTACCAGCAGCTGCCCTATGCGGCTCAATTGCGCGCCAAAACCGACATCTTACGCGAACAATTGCAACGCATTGGCCGCATTGAACAGCCACCCGTTGCTCCCATGGTCGCCTCTCCTCAGGAATGGAATTATCGCAATCACGTCCAGTTTCATCTCACCGCCGAGGGTAAAATTGGTTTTGTAAACGCCAGATCGGATGAGATCCTCCCCATTGCCGAATGTCACCTGCCCGAAGCGCCGATCAACGCCCTGTGGCCCGAACTACAATTCGATTCAAACCCGGACCTCGAGCGGGTTGCCCTGCGCTGCGGAACGAACGGTGACCTAATGCTGATTCTCGAATCCGATTCGCCCCAGCCCCCCGAAATCGCCATCGAGACGGATATTTCCGTCGTCCATCTCTTCGCGGATCACAGCGTTGTCCTGGCAGGCACTGATCACCTTTTCATGCGCGTTTTGGGGCGTGACTTTCGTCTCTCGGCCGGGGCGTTCTTTCAGGTGAACACCCCGATGGCGGAAAAAATGGTGGCGCATTTGCTCGCCAATCTCCCCCTTTCTCCAACCGACACTCTGCTTGACCTGTACTGCGGCGCAGGTCTCTTCAGCGCCTTCTTCGCCGGGCGCGCCGGCCGGGTGATCGGCGTGGAATCTTCGGCCGCGGCATGCGAAGATTTCGTCTTCAACCTGGATGAATTCGAAAACGTGGAACTCTACGAAGGCCTGGCAGAAGAAATCCTCCCCGCTCTGGTCGAAAAAATCGGCACCGTTCCTTATGTTCTGCTAGATCCTCCTCGTGCCGGTCTGGGCCGTCGCGTGCTCGATGCCCTGCTCGCCCTCGCCCCCCACACCATTGCCTACGTTTCTTGCGATCCTGCCACACTGGCCCGTGATGCCCGCCGTCTGGTGGAAGACGGTTATTCACTCCAGCAGGTCACTCCTTTTGATCTCTTCCCGCAGACCTTTCACATCGAAAGCATCAGCATCTTTCGGCGTTGAGCCAGGGGCAGACTGCCCAAGCATCAGAGAGTGGCATTGGAATGCGCACACACGAACGATAGCGGTTAGCTCCATTTATGCGGATGATTCGCAGCATTCGCCTCATTCGAT
>JBMFPJ010000126.1:0-6057 GCA_049969175.1 Anaerolineae bacterium
GGACGGCTGTGGCCTCCGATTTTTGTGGTGGTCAACAAATGCGAGAGCGCCAGCCGGCGCAACGAGGCGAGTCAATTCTATGAGCTGGGTTTGGGCGAGCCGTATCCGATCTCGGCGTTGCACGGTACCGGTACCGGCGACTTGCTGGATGAGCTGGTGGCGGCCTTCCCGCCGCAGACCGCGGAAGAAGAGGATGACAGTATCAAAATTGCCATCGTCGGCAAGCCCAACGCGGGAAAATCCAGCCTGCTCAACCGGTTGGTAGGAGAGGAGCGCGCCATCGTCAGCCCCATTCCTGGCACTACGCGTGATGCCATTGATACAAAATTTGAGTATCAAGGCATTCCAATCACGTTGATCGACACCGCCGGTATTCGCCGCCGCGGCAAGATCGAACGCGGGGTAGAAAAGTACAGCGTGCTTCGCTCGTTCAAGGCCATCGAGCGCGCCGACGTGGCACTGTTGATGATTGACGCACACCGGAATCACTGCGCAAGATGCGCACATTGCTGGCTTCATTTTGGAGGCCTGGAAATCGTGCGTGGTGCTGGTGAATAAATGGGACGCAGTGGAAAAAAATACGTACACCATGGAAGAATACACGCAAAAAATCCGCGCCGATTTGAACTTCATGGATTACGTCCCCTTGCTGTTTATCTCAGCAAAAACCGGTCAACGGGTAGATCAGGTGCTACCGCTGGCTCTGCGCGTTCAAGAGGAACGGCTGGCGCGTTTGAGCACCTCTAAGCTCAATCAGATCATCCAAAAAGCGCAGGATCTGCACGCGCCCCCCTCCAAAGCCGGGCGCTCGCTCAAAATGTATTATGGCACTCAAGTCCGCTCTGATCCGCCCACGTTTTTGATTTACGTCAATGACCCCAGCCTGCTGCACTTCAGCTATCTGCGCTATCTGGAAAATCAAATTCGTAAAGAATATGGCTTTTTGGGCACCCCGATTCGCATTGTGACCAAAGGCCGCCGCGAGCGAGATTAGCCCTCCTCAACAAAACATAACACGGCGATTACCTTGGGGTAATCGCCGTGTTGTTCTCTGCCGCCTCAGGCTCAGGGCGTGGGGGTGATAGTGGGGGTTTCGGTCGGGGAGAGGGTAGGCGTGACCGTTGGGGTAATATCCACCGTAGCAGGAGCAGCGAGGGAGGGGTTGAAAATCATGGGGGCCACCCACAGCGCCCGGTCTCCTGCTGGCGAGCCGGTGGCCAGCACCGTCAGGATGAACTTGACATCTTTGCCAACCAGCGGACTGAGATCGAGATCGACTTGATAGTACATCCCCTCATATTTCTCTATAAACGCCCAGAAGGTTTGAATCGGGCCTGTTCCCGTCTGATAATCCAGACGGAAGACTACGTAGCAGGAGGTAGCATCGCGTTCACAATTGACGATCGAGCGGAAGCGATCCCCTGCCTTGACGCGATAGGGTGGATAAATGCCCTGGATGTAGCCATTGGTGATGTTCTGTGGGTAGGTCAACAGGCCGGGGCGTGAATCGGTCGTGCCATTTTCCAAGCGAGGGTTGTTGACTTTGAGCACAAAGCCTTTTGCATCGCCATCGGTGCCGGGGCACGGTAAGGTTCCGGCGCTGCTGAACCAGGCAGCCGAGCAGGCATTGGACACAAAGTCATAGGCTGTGCCGGCTACAGGCGTGGCGGTAGGGCCAGGAGTGGTGGTCACGGGCGTACCAGAGACTTTGATTTCCACCCACCAGGATTTTGTCCCGGCTGTGCCAATGCCAAAGGGCACACCGCTGGCATTTTTGAACTTCCAGTAGCCGCGATAGGTGCCCGGCGTGGTAGGCGCCACCAGGTTGACGCTGATATCAATGGTCTGCCCAGGGGCAACACTCTTGCTGAAGGGAGCACTATCAGGGCCACCCATTTTCTCGCCGCTATCGAAGATCAATTGGTAGGACGTCGTCCAGGTGCAGGTACCCACATTCTTGAGGCGCCAGGTTTTGGTGAAAGCCTGACCCGGGGCCATCACTGTCCCATCGGGGATGGTGACATCGGCAATAAACTGGGCGCGGTCACAGGCAGCCGGCACGGGTGTACCCGTCACAGTGGGAGTGGCCGTGGGCGGCGTACCGGTTACGCTGGGGGTCGCCGTGGGGGGAGTTGCGCCGGGGCGAGCGATTACTGGGTTGCCCCACAATGCCCGATCGCCAATTGGCGAGCCATAAGCCGAAATCACCAGGATAAAACGAACATCCTGACCCGCCAGCGAATCCAGATTCAAATTGACGTTGTAGGTCAACCCCTCGTATTTCTCGCGGAACGTCCAGAAGGTGCGTACCGGGCCGGAATCGACTTGATAATCGAGACGGTACGCCACATAACAGGATGTGGCGCCATATTCGCAACCAATCGTCGCCTGGAAGCGATCTCCAGTTTGCACGCGGAATGCCGGATAAATCGCCTGGATAAACCCATTGGTCACATGATTGGGGGCAAAGAGCAGGCCGGGTTGTGCGCTTTCGATCCCATTTTCAAATTTGGGCTTATCTTTCAACAAAGCAAAGCCATTGGCACTGCCATCGGTGCCAGGGAAACTCAGCGTGCCGGCGCCACTCGTCCAGATCGCTGAAGAGGCGTTGGCCGTAAAGTCATACGCCACATTTGCCGTGGAGGCGACGTTAATTTCCGCCCAAAAGGCTTTGTTCGCTGTCGAGCCAATGCCAAACAGCACCCCTGCGGCATTGCGTAGTTTCCAATAGCTGAAGTAATGCCCCGTGGTCGTTGGAGCGGTCATGTCTACGCTCAAATCCACCGTCTGACCGGGGGCAACATCGCTGGTAAAGTTGATCACCGCTGGCGCGCCGAAGCGCTCGCCGCTATCGAACACCAGGGCATAACTGCTGGTCCAGGTACAGGTACCGATGTTTTTCAAGCGCCAGGTCTTGCGGAAGGTCGCACCGGGAGCAAAGGGCGTGCCATCGGGCACGGTCACATCGGCAACGAACTGCGCCCAATCACACACTGAGGCAGCCGCTACCGGTTGAGTCCACGAAGCAGCCGGGAAAAGGGAGAGCAACAAGGCCCAAAAAAGAAAAAACGAAACTGTTTTGAAACGCATTCTTCCTCCTTCGTGAGAACGTACAGTCCAGATTCAAGACGGGTTTAGCGTCGCGAATGTTCCCGTTTTTGACTATACGATGTATAGTATATCTTTTCTTTAACAAATGTTCAATATGCAAGAGTAGCCCATTTCTCCTTATGATACTTCACTGCAAAAACGTCATTTGAGCGCAGGGCTCAGCGCAGGCACAACCCATTTTCCAGGCGGAAGAAGCACAATCTTGACGGGCGAAAACAGGCATTATTTGTAGGAATAGCCAGCTCTGCATCGAATGAAATGAATATGGCTTGCTCTGTTGCAATCATCAAGATCAACCTGCTTTTCGCTGTCATGGCGTGGACAACTCAATGAGTTGTCCACACAGAATCGATAGATTTTCAGGCGGCGAAGCAATCTCCGCGCACATCCAGGGGACGGCTTCGGCGGCCAAAAAGGCCGCCGAAGCCGTGACACAGCCAGGTGTTTGCAACAAGGCGTGGGATAGTATGCTTGAATCTCCGCCAGGCGCAGGTGAACAACATCGCGATAAGCGTTTCCCTTCGCCCAGCAATGCGCCCGCAATCCCAGGGTATCGGCGAGCTGCTCGTTGCGTTGTTCCACTGAAAATCCGTTAGCCCCCTTCTTTTCCACATCAGACTTTAGGTGGTTGATATTGCGGGGAATATCGTATATAATACCAACATGAAGCCGCCTGATATTGTTCTTGACACGAATGTCATTTCCAAGAGAGGCGTCACTCACAATGACACCGAATTCGTGATTTACTGAAATTTTCCAATGTTTCAAACGAAAGAGGCGGAGCGGTCGTTTTGCCCATAACCACTCCCTGCCGGAGAAGATTCTGATATTCAGTATAGTGACAAAAACCATCCTATCAAGCGTTCATCGCCTCGGCAGAAAACCTGCAATGCAACCGTAATCGTCAATCTTTCGCCAGCGCCAGGAAGACGTCCTCCAACGAGGCCTCCCCTCGCTCCATGGCCTGGACACTCACCCCGGCGCGGCTCAACACCTCGCGCAGCGCCTCCGGCTGGACCCCGAGGCTGATCACCCGCAAATGGTCGCCGGCCAACCCCACGTGCTGGACTCCCGGCACCCCCTCCAGAGCCTCCAGCCCCATCTCCAGCGGCTGGGCAAAGACCTCCCACACCTCGCCGCGAATGACCGAGCGCTTTAATCCGGTAGGAGTGTCCATGGCCAGGAGCTTGCCAGCGCGCATAATCCCCACCCGCTCGCAATATTCGGCCTCGTCCATGTAATGGGTGGTGACGAAAACCGTTACGCCGCCATCGGCCAGTTCATAAATCAGGTCCCAAAAAGCACGGCGGGCGGTTGGATCCACGCCGGAGGTAGGTTCATCCAGAAAAAGCAACCTAGGCTGATGAACCAGGGCAATGCCAAGCGCCAGGCGTTGCCGCCAACCGGTGGACAGTGCCCGCGTCAGCGTAGATTCATGCCCATGGAGGCCGACCAGATCAATCGTCCGCGCGATTCGCTCCCGCTCGCGAATGCCATAGACGCCGGCGTAAAAGGTCAAATTCTCCAGCACGGTTAAATCATCATACAAAGCAAATTTTTGAGACATGTAACCGCTGCGGGCGCGGACTTCTTCCGCCTGGGTGAAGGCGTCATAGCCGAGCACGGTAGCCCGCCCTTCGCTGGGGGCCAACAACCCCAACAACATGCGAATGGTGGTCGTCTTGCCGGAACCATTGGGGCCCAGGTAGCCGACCACTTCGCCCGCACCAACAGTAAAATTGACGTGATCAACAGCGACAAAATCGCCAAAGCGGCGGGTAAGATTTTCAACCGAGACGACGGTTTCACTCATGGTTGGCCTCCGAGAGGGCAATGAAAACATCCTCAAGCACCGCAGGGATGGGACGCAGTTCGAGCAGTTCGGCACCGGCGGCGCGGATGGCCTCAGGCAGGTCGCTCAGCACCTGGGATGCCGTGCCGGGGCGCACGCGCAGGTGCAAGCGGTCGCCAAAAGCGGCCACATCTTCCACACTGGAATGGGCATGGGCCACATGGCGCAGGGTACCCAGCGGTTGGCCGCGCAGCTCAAGAATCTGGCCGTTGAGGCGGGCGCGCAGGTTGGAGGGGGTGTCTTCGGCGATGATGCGACCGGCCTTCATGAAGCCAATGCGATGACAACGGGAGGCTTCGTCCATGTAGGGGGTAGAGATGATGACGCTCACTTCGTGGTCGGCATTTTCCTCTGCCGAGGGGGCGACCAGTTTAATGATGAGCTGCCAGAAATCCTGGCGAGTGACCGGGTCCACGCCGGTAGTGGGTTCATCGAGCAGCAACAGGCGCGGCCGGGTGACCAGAGCAGTAGCGAGGCCCAGTTTTTGCTTCATCCCCCCAGAAAGTTGCCCTGCCAAGCGATGTTGAAATTGATCCAGGCCGACAAAGTGCAAAATTTCCAGGCAGCGCGGCAGCCATTCGTCTTTGCTCAGGCCGCGCACTTCGGCAAAAAAGCGGATATTCTCCAGGACGGTCAGGTCTTCGTACAGGGAAAAGCGCTGGGAGAGATAGCCAATTTGGGCACGGCCCTGTTCGGTTTGCTTGCGCATATCGTAGCCACAAATGGTGATCTCGCCTTCATCGGGTTTCAATGCACCGACCAGCAGGCGCATGGTGGTCGTCTTGCCGGCGCCATCCGAGCCGACCAGGCCGTAAATTTCGCCGGCTTTGACTTGCAGTGAAACCCCATCTACGGCAGGGATATGGCCAAACGATTTGCGCAGGTTGGTGGCGTGAACAAGGAATTCGGTCATGGCGCTGTTTATTTGAAAACGACATCTGCCGGCATGCCGATCTTCAGTTTGCCTTCGCCATTTTCGACGCGCAGTTTGACGGCGTACACGGTGGCGCTGCGGCCTTCGACCGTCTGAACATTGCGCGGGGTGAATTCGGCTTTGTCGCTGATCTGGATGACGGTGGCAGTGAAGGTTTCGC